>JBGPVO010000149.1:0-4891 GCA_041491705.1 Verrucomicrobiia bacterium | reverse complement strand
ACGCCGATCACCACGTCAACGCCGTCCGTCTTGCGCGCGCGCGCCGCCTCCAGCATCGCGTAGGTCTTGCCGACGCCGGGGCACATACCGAAATAAACCCTCAGTTGCCCGCGCTTGGCCGCCCGCTCCTCGCGCTGGATTTCCGCGAGCAACGCGTCAGGGTTTGGCCGCCGTGGCTCGGTCATGATGCTAGCTTAACTGATTCAACGCCGGATTCAGCAACAAAACCGATGTCTTCCCTTGCGCCTTTTTCGCGTCCAGATCGTCCAGGGCCAGATTCAACCGCAGCACGTTCACGCGCGGTTCGCCGAACACACTCCATTGCGGCGGCTCGACAAACTTTTCCACCAGCGCCTTGATTTGCTCCGCGCTGATGCCGCGCGCGGCGGCGACGCGTCCGACCTGCAGTCGTGCCGACTCGGGGCTGATGTGCGGATCCAGACCGCTGGCGGAGGTAAAGACCATATCCGCCGGCACGGGTGCATCCGCCGGCAGCTTGTTGCCGGTGCGGAAGGCTGCGGCGTTCGCGGTCACATTGGACTGCAGCGCCTGGCTGGTCGGGCCAAGGTTGCTGGCGCCCGAAGGTACGGTGGCGTAACTGCCCGCCGAGGGTCGGGGCCAAAAATACTTCTCGCCGGTAAACTGCTGCGCCAACAACTCGGAACCGACCACCTTGCCATCACGCTCGATCAAGCTGCCGTTGGCCTTGTCGTGGAACGCGACCTGCGAGATACCGGTGATGACGAGCGGGTAAATCACGCCCGTCAACACGGTGAACACGATCGTCAGCAGAATGGATTGAATGAGTAACCTCATGGGTGTGTCCTTTCGTTGGTCATTTCGCGAGATGCGCCGCGACCAGCAGCACATCGATCAGCTTGATGAAAATGAACGGAATAATGATGCCGCCGACGCCGTAGATCAGCATGTTCTTGCGCAGGATGACCGCCGCGCCGAGCGGTTCATACTTCACCCCGCGCAATGCCAGCGGAATCAGCGCGACGATGATCAGGGCGTTGAAAATCACCGCACTGAGAATCGCGCTTTCAGGCGAATGCAGGGCCATGATGTTCAACTTGTTGAGCGGTCCGTGTCCGCCCGCAGTCGTGGCGTACAGCACACCGAACATCGCCGGCAAAATGGCGAAATACTTCGACACGTCGTTGGCAATGCTGAACGTCGTCAGCGCGCCGCGTGTCATCAGTAGTTGTTTGCCGATCTCGACGACCTCGATCAGTTTCGTTGGATTGCTGTCGAGGTCCACCATATTACCGGCCTCGCGCGCGGCCTGGGTCCCCGTGTTCATCGCCACGCCGACGTCCGCCTGTGCCAGCGCCGGCGCGTCGTTCGTGCCGTCGCCAATCATCGCGATCAGTTTGCCGCCTTCCTGCTCCAGACGAATCCGCGCCAGCTTGTCTTCCGGCTTGGCCTGGGCGATGAAATCGTCCACGCCCGCCTCGGCGGCGATGGCCGCAGCGGTCTGCGGATTGTCGCCGGTGATCATCACCGTGCGCACGCCCATCTTCCGCAACTGCGCGAAGCGTTCCCGGATGCCGCCTTTGACGACATCCTTCAGGCGGATGACACCCATCACGCGCGAGCCGTCCGTGACGACCAGCGGCGTGCCGCCCTGCGTGGAGATGTCGAATACGACCTGCTCGACGGCTTTGGGATAGAGACCGCCCCGTTGCTCGATGTGGCGGCGGATGGCGTCCGCTGCGCCTTTGCGGATCACGCGCACGCCCTTGCCGTCTGGATCGATCAAATCCAGACCACTCATCCGCGTCTGCGCCGTGAACTTCACGAACTTTGCATGCGGCTCGGCCACTTCGCGTCCGCGCAGGTTGTGTTTCTCTTTGGCGAGCACCACGACGGACCGGCCTTCAGGCGTCTCGTCGGCAAGCGACGCCAGTTGCGCGGAATCAGCAAGTTCCTCCACCGGGACGCCCGGCGCGGGAATGAACTCCGTGGCCATGCGGTTGCCCAGCGTGATCGTGCCGGTCTTGTCCAGCAGCAGCACGTCCATGTCGCCCGCCGCTTCGACCGCGCGCCCGCTGGTGGCCAGTACATTGCGGCGCATCAAACGATCGATGCCCGCGATGCCGATGGCGCTCAAGAGTCCGCCGATGGTCGTCGGAATCAGGCAAACGATCAGCGACAACAGCACGGGGATCGACGTCAGGACCACGCCTTTCTGCCCGGCAGCGTTCTCGTTGTAATGGGCGTACGGCGGCAGGGTGAGGACGACGAGGATGAACAACGCCGTCAGGCTGACCAGCACGATGTTCAACGCGATTTCGTTCGGTGTCTTCTGGCGCCGCGCGCCTTCAATCATCCCAATCATCCGGTCGAGGAACGAACTGCCTTCCTCGGCGGTAACGCGAACAACGATCCGGTCGCTGATCACCTTCGTGCCGCCCGTAACGGCGCTCCGGTCACCGCCGCTTTCCCGGATGACTGGCGCCGACTCGCCGGTGATGGCCGATTCGTCCACGGTGGCAATGCCTTCCACGATCTCGCCGTCGGCCGCAATCATGTCGCCGGCTTCGCACACAAACAGGTCCCCGAGCTTCAACTCGGCGCTGTGCACGGAGACTTCCTTGCCCTTGACGAGCTTGCGGGCCATTGTCTTCGTGCGCAGTTTGCGCAGCGCGTCGGCGTGCGCCTTGCCGCGGCCTTCCGCCATCGCTTCCGCAAAGTTGGCGAACAGGCACGTGATCCACAGCCAGAAGCAGATCTGGATGTTGAAGCTGGTGAGCTGGTGCGGCAGGAACAGGAAGAGGGTCGTCATGATCGACCCGACCCACACGACGAACATGACCAGATTCTTGATCTCATCGCGCGGGTCCAATTTCTTGAACGAGTCGATGACTGCCTGTCGTACCAGTTCCGAGTATTTGATTTCGATCTTTGTGCTCATCGTTATCTCCTTAGAACACCCTGCCTGAGAGCATCAATCCGTGCTCTACGACCGGCCCCAGGCACAGCGCCGGGAAAAAAGTAAGCGCGGCGACAATCAGAATGACCCCCAAGAGCACGAAACCGAACGTCAACCCGCTGGTGGGTAATGTTCCCGGCGAAGCCGGCACGGTCTTCTTGGCCGCCAGATGGCCGGCAATTGCCAGCACCGAGAACGCCACGCCGAACCGTCCCAAGAACATCGCCGCACCGAGGGTCAGATTGTAGAAAAGCGTATTGGCGTTAAGCCCCGCAAAGGCACTGCCATTGTTGTTCGCCGACGAAGCGTAGGCGTAGAAGATTTCGCTCAGGCCGTGCGGCCCGCCGTTGTTCAGGCTCGAAAGCCCGGTGGCCACACTGCACGCGATCGCCGCGCCGATGAGGATCAGGAAATTCGGAATGAGGATCCCGACCACCGCCCAGGTTGCCTCACATCCCTGAATTTTCTTGCCGAGATACTCCGGTGTGCGCCCCACCATCAGCCCGGCAATGAACACCGTGAGCAGCACGTGCAGCATAATGCCATACAACCCGGCCCCGACTCCGCCGAACACAATGCAACCGAGCATGAGATTCCACAGCGGAGCCAAGCCCGCCAGCGGCATGAAACTGTCGTGCATCGAGTTGACCGCGCCGCAGGAAGTCCCGGTCGTCGCCACGGCCCACAGCACGCTGTTCATCACGCCGAACCGCGTCTCCTTGCCTTCCATCAGTGGCTGAATGTTGCTCACGACCGGATTCGGCCGGGTCTCCGCCCACCACGCCAACGCGAAACTTCCCAGCAGCAACGCCAACATCACGCCAAACAACACCCACGCATGACGCCGATCACCGACCAGCAGACCGAACGCATAGACCAGCCCGGCGGCCACAATGATCAGGCCCAGCATCTCCACGAAATTGCTGAACGGCGTCGCGTTTTCAAACGGATGGGCGCTGTTTTGTCCGAAGAACCCGCCGCCGTTAGTCCCGAGTTGTTTGATCGCGATCTGCGATGCCGTCGGCCCGGTCGGAATAACCTGCCCCGCTCCCTCAATAGTCTTCGCGGTCACGTATGGCCTGAAATTTTGCACCACTCCCTGGCTGACCAGCAAAATGGCAACAATCGCGGAGAATGGCAGCAGGACGTACAGCGTTGTGCGCGTGAGATCCACCCAGAAATTGCCGAGCGTCTTCGACGACGCGCGCTTCAGTCCGCGCGCGAGAGCCACGAGAATCGCGATGCCAGTGGCCGCGCTAAGAAAATTGTGAACCGCCAGTCCCGCCATCTGCGTCAGATAGCTCATGGTGGACTCGCCCATGTAGGCCTGCCAGTTGGTGTTGGTGATGAAGCTGATCGCCGTGTTCAGTGCCAGCGCCCACGGCAGGTTGGGAAACTTCTGCGGGTTCAAGGGCAGCCAGTGCTGCGTCATCTCCAGCGCCATCAACGTGACGATCCCGATGACGTTGAAAATCAGCACCGCCGCGAAATACCGCTTCCACGACATCTCCTCTGTCGCATCCACGCCGCCCAACCGGTAAATGGATTTCTCCACCGGCCCAAGGATTCCCGATAGAAACGTCCGTTTGCCTTCGAACACGCGCGCCATGAATCCGCCCAGCACCGGCGTCAGCCCGATCAACAAACCAAAGTACAACGCCAGCTGAATAAGCTCGTTCGCTTTCATGCCACCACTATCGGCCACCTCTTTTCCGAAGCGTGAATTAAAACCGTACCGGCCAGTGTTAAAAAAACGTTAATATTGCGGCCCGACGCCATTTTCAGGTTGTGCTCGTGCCGGTGCGGAATTAGCCTGCGTCGCCACAGGACAACGCGATGACGTTCATCGACGAAATCAGATTGGGTGCCGAAACTCCGGAAGGACCGCATGCCAATTAAGCCCGGCACCCGGGACTTGCTTTGGATGGTTGTCGGGGCGGCCGGGCTGCTCGT
>JBGPVO010000148.1:0-4934 GCA_041491705.1 Verrucomicrobiia bacterium | reverse complement strand
GAGAACGCGGAGAAGGTGCGGGAGATTTTCAAGCAGACGGACGGCGTGGTGGATGTGGACTGGTATGTCGAGGCGGAGCAACCCAAGGTCGTTTTCCAGATCGATCATGAGAAGGCCGCGTTGTACGGGATCGATGCCGACGATATTTCGCGCGTCGTGAAGATCGCGCTCGGTGGCGCGCGCGTTGGCCTGCTGCATCGCGCGGAAGAGAAAGAAGATGTGGACATCGTCGTGCGGCTCCCCGTCGCGCAGCGGTCCGGCGTAACCGATCTGCTCCAGCTTCAGGTGAAAGGCGTGCCGCTCAGCGAACTGGTCAAGACCCAGCGGACTGTCGGCGACCGCAGCATCTACCACAAGAATCTCCTGCCCGTTGTGTATGTGACGGGTGACGTGGCAGGACGTGAAGAAAGCCCCGTGTATGCCATCCTGAAACTGAATGAGAAAATCCGCAGGCTGGGAATCGAGATTTTCTCAACGCATCAGCCGTTTTCGCTGGAAAAGCCCTCGATGAAATGGGACGGCGAATGGCACATTACCTATGAAGTGTTCCGTGATCTGGGCGCCGCATTCGCCGTGGTGCTGGTGCTGATTTACGTGCTGGTGGTCGGCTGGTTCCGCTCGTTCAAAACGCCGTTCATCATCATGGCAGCGATACCCTTCTCTCTCGTCGGTATCTTGCCGGCTCACTGGGCGATGGGCGCGTTCTTCACGGCCACATCCATGATCGGCTTCATCGCGGGCGCAGGGATCGTGGTGCGCAACTCGATCATTCTCGTCGATTTCATTGAGCTGCGGATCCGTCAAGGTATGCCGCTCGCCGAGGCCGTGATCGACGCGGGCGCCGTGCGGTTCCGTCCAATGATGCTGACGGCAGCCGCGGTGGTGGTTGGCGCCAGCGTGATTCTCTTCGACCCGATTTTTCAAGGACTGGCCATCTCGTTGATGGCCGGCGAGGTCGCGTCGCTCTTCCTTTCGCGCATGGCGGTGCCGGTAGTTTACTATCTGGCCGCGCGCAAGTGACATCACTACGTCCCGATCTTTCTGCAAGAGCGGGTTGCATTGTGCGCGGGTCGCGGGTACATGTTCTTGTAGCACACCGGTAGGAGGATTGGCATCAATGGACGTGAGTGTCCTGACCCTGTCGCGCTTTCAGTTCGCGCTGACCATCATGTTTCATTATCTGTTCCCGCCATTGTCGATCGGTCTCGGCGGCTTACTCGTCATCATGGAGGCGATGTACCTCAAGACCGGCGATTTGCACTACGAGGCCATGGCCAGATTCTGGACGAAGATCTTTGCCGTCAACTTCGCCATGGGCGTTGCCTCCGGTATCGTGATGGAATTCCAATTCGGCACAAACTGGGCGACCTACTCCCGCTATGTCGGCGACGTGTTCGGATCGGCATTGGCGGCGGAAGGCATCTTTGCGTTCTTCCTGGAATCGGGCTTCCTGGCGGTGCTCGTGTTCGGCTGGGACAAGGTCTCGCCGCGGACGCATTTTTTCTCGACCTGCATGGTGGCGCTCGGCGCGATCTTCTCGTCCATCTGGATCGTCGTCGCCAACTCCTGGCAACAAACGCCCGCGGGTTTTCACATCGTTGGACAAGGGCTCGGCGCCCGGGCCGAAATCACCGACTTCTGGGCGATGGTGTTCAACCCGTCCAGCATGCATCGGCTCGTGCACACCCTGATCGGCGCGTACATCCTCGCGGCATTTTTCGTGATGAGCATTGCCGCCTGGTACATCTTGAAGGGACGGCATCTCGATTTCGCGAAGAGAAGTTTCAGCATCGCGCTGGTCGTGGCCGCGCTGGCCTCGCTGGCGGAACCGATCTCTGGCGACTTGCAGGCGAAGAACGTGGCGCAGACCCAACCCGCCAAACTCGCCGCGATGGAAGCCATTTTTCACACGGGCAACGAGCCGACGCCGCTGTACCTCTTCGGCTGGCCCGACACCCAGGAGCAGCGGGTCAATCACGGCCTCGCGATCCCCGGACTGCTGAGTCTTCTGGCCTATGGCGACTCCCAAAAGCCGGTGGCCGGGCTCGATCAGGTGCCGCGTGGGGACTGGCCGCCCGTCGCTGCAACCTTTCATTCGTTTCACATCATGGTGTGGCTGGGCCTGTTGTTCGTCGCGCTGACGTTTGTCGGCCTGTATTTTCGCTGGCGCGGCACGATCTTCGAGAAGCGTTGGTTGCTGTGGGTGTTCGTGCTGGTGGTGCCGCTGCCGTTCGTTGCCAACCAATTTGGCTGGGTCACCGCGGAGGTGGGCCGGCAGCCGTGGGTCGTGTACGGATTGCTGCGCACCAGCGACGCGCTCTCGAAGGCCGTCACCGCCAATCAGGTGCTCGGCTCGATCATCATGTTCATCGTCATCTATGCCCTGCTCTTTGTGGTCTGGGTCTTTGTGTTGGACCGCAAGATCAAGCAGGGACCGGATGAGGTCATCACGGTTCCCGCCGCGACGGTGCCGGGAGGCCTGTTCGGCGTCGCTGGATTGCGAGCGGGCATGGGCGGCGCATCGTTGACAGAATCGGACAACGCGAAGGAGAAGAAATAGGGCCATGGATCTCAATATTCTCTGGTTCATTTTGCTCGGCGTGTTGCTGGCTGGCTACGCGATCCTCGACGGATTCGATCTCGGCGTCGGCATCATTCATCTGGCGGTGAAAAAGGACGACGAGCGGCGCATCCTGATGAACTCGATCGGACCGCTGTGGGACGGCAATGAAGTGTGGCTGGTCACGTTTGGCGGCGCGTTGTTCGCCGCGTTTCCGAACGCGTATGCGACAGCGTTCTCGGGATTCTACACCCCGTTCATGGTGTTGCTGTTTGCGTTGATTTTCCGCGCGGTGTCGATGGAGTTTCGCAGCAAACACGACTCGCCGGCATGGCGCTCGTTCTGGGACGTGTCATTTTGCATTGCCAGCGGCCTGGCCACGCTGTTGTTCGGCGTGGCCGTCGGCAACGCCATGCGCGGCATGCCCATCGGCGCCGACATGGAGTTTCAAGGCACGTTCATCAGCCTGCTGCACCCGTATGCGTTGCTGGTCGGGCTCTTCGCGGTCGCCACATTCGCCATGCACGGCTCGATTTATCTGTACCTGAAAACGGAAGGCGAACTGCAGCAGCGGATTCGCGAGTGGATGTGGCGGACATTCGGCGTCTTCCTGGTTCTCTATCTCTTCACCACGATCTACACGCTGGAGGACCTGCCGCTGGCGACGGCCAACTTCCGGCTCCATCCCTGGGCCTGGCTGGTCGTCGTGCTCAACGTGCTGGCCATCGCCAACATCCCGCGCGCAATCCATCTACGGCGCGCGGGCTACGCCTTCGCATCGTCATGTGCGACCATCGCCGCGCTGACTTTCCTCTTCGGCGTGGCGTTGTTCCCCGACCTGATCCATTCGTCGCTCAATCCCGACTGGAGCCTGACCGTCTACAACGCCGCCTCGTCGCACAAGACCCTGGCGATCATGGCGACCATCGCCGCCCTGGGCATGCCGTTCGTGCTGGCATACACGTCGGTTGTTTATTGGGTGTTCCGTGGTAAAGTGCAATTGGGCAAGTTGAGCTATTAATCAAGGAGACAATCCATGGACATTTTGATCCAGGCCGATGGCGTCACCCTCACCGAAGCCATCAAGAACGCCATCGATGAGAAGATGGGGCATGTCGAGCAATACGCGCCCCGCGCCGTGCGCGCCCGCGTCCGGCTGCGCAAAGCCAGCGCCCATCCCTCGCAGCGCCAGTACACCGTGCGCGTGCTCATCGAGATTCCCGGCGCCGACCTCAGCGCGGAGGAATCCCGCGCCAACGTTGTGACCGCGCTCGATGTGGCCACTGGAAAAATTGAGCGCCGACTGCGCAAACGCAAGACCGACCGCCTCGCCCGGCGCGAGCGCGGTCTCCGTCGCAAACCGTAGGCGACCGAGTATCCTGGAATCGCTAACGCTGCAGTGGGGTGGGCGTCCCGCCCGCCTGCCGAACATACCCGAGCACAAACGGCAGCAGCGGTCTGCAAGGGGCGAATCCCGATACTGCGACCGTTGTCGGCTGTCCAAAAGCTTCCACAGCGCCGAGGACAATTCCACCTCCGGCTTGCGCTGTGGATCGAACACGATCTATGCGGGCACCCGCTTGTAGCCACGGCGCTCAGTCGCCGTGCTCCACTTGTAGAACCAATTGTCGCGGTAGGACGCGTCAACGTATGCGTCGATTGCCTGCGGAAGAGTAGAAGCAAATTAAGAACCTCTGCTGAGGGTGTGGGCTGTCAAGGCCCGCAATTCCAGGTGGGCGGTGGGGCGATTCTTGTCTATCTGCGCGTGACGCCCTATTATCGAGGCGATGGCAAAACGTGAGCCAGACGGACAGGCTACGCGGCAACCGGTGGCAGTGCCGGTTTCCGCAACAAGGACCTACTTCGCGGACAAGTCCTGGCTTCTGGCGTTGGCCTTGATGTTGATCACGTTCGTGGCGTACGGGCCGGTCTGGCACGCCGGGTTCATCTGGGATGATGGGAAACTCATCACTGAGAACCAGATCGTCAAAGCTCCTGACGGATGGTATCGGGCCTGGGTGCTGGTCAAGGATGAGGAAGCCTATCCACTGACGCGAACGTTGCGGTGGCTGGAGTGGCGAATGTGGGGCGAGAGCGCCGCGGGATACCACGTCCTAAATATCCTGTTTCACGCCGTCAACGCCGTCTTGGTGTGGCTTGTCCTGCGACGCTTGAAGATTCCGGGAGCATGGTTGGCGGCGCTGGTGTTTGCCGTTCACCCGGTGAACGTGGCCACCGTCGCCTGGGTTAGCGAGCAGAAGACCACGCTCTCGATGCTGTTCTACCTGTTGGCAATCCTGCTGTATTTGCGATTCGAGGAAGAGGGCCGCTGGCGCTGGTACAGTGTGGCGTTGGTGATGTTTCTGCTGGCCTT
>JBGPVO010000147.1:0-4960 GCA_041491705.1 Verrucomicrobiia bacterium | reverse complement strand
GCGAGTTTAGACCATTTTCATCAACGCGTCCAGCGAAATTATCGATTACCGATAATTTGGCATACTCCCCTCCTCGGAGGGATAAAGGGGTGGGTGCTGTCACCACCGGACGCCCCGCCGCAAGACAATCCGTTTGCCAAGGCGGAGCGGGGAGGAGGAATCAGAGAAGCAGCAGGAGATGTTGTTGGGTGACTTCTCTGAACCCTCCAAAGAGAGGTGAGTGAGGTGGCTCGGCCCCGTTCGCTAGGCTGGCTCGATGCGCTCGGCCTTCTACGTCGGAGTCACGCGGACAAGTCCAAAGCCGATAAGCTCCTTGAGCAGTTCTGCCGTCCGAGCCTGAATATCGTCGTGCTCGAATTCGATATATCCAATACTCTCGAAATTGGTGGGAAAGTGGAAACCCTTCTCCTTGAAGATCACAATTCTGTCCCCGTAGGCGAAGGAGGTTGCTCCCAATTCGTGTACTACATTCTCACTCGGTCGCCACACTTCATTCTTCTCCTTGTCGTAGAAGCACTCGTCGCGTGTGAAGATCAGGATCGCAGAGCCACATTCTTCTATCGTATCCTTGGCCTTTTGCGGTATCGGTCGCCCCAAGTGCGCCTCATTGGCCACTACTCTGTGTGCTATTTGGAATGTGCTCAGCAGCTTTTCGAGTTGCTGCAGCGGGGCCTTGTTCTTACCGTGACCCACAAAGATCGGTCGAGGCCCCAGGGACTTACTGACGTCGACCTTATCAACTCTGTCCTCGTAACAGAATCCGCCAACGCTCACCGCTTTACGTGGCGCGATGGTTTCGGAGGCAGACAGCGAGACCCTTCGACAAGCTCAGGGTGACAGACGGAGGAGAAGCGGACGCTCTTACGCTGCGTCTTTGGATTGCTTCTTGCGGATGATCGGCTCGCGTCTGGACCGTTATCGGTTCTTCCAGTAATCAGGGTCGCGGTGGAGGTGCATGACGGCGACGATAACGATTTGGTCGGGTTGATCCCGGTACAAAACGGCGAACGGGAACGTTCTCGTCAGACACCGGCGGACATCGGTATCGACCACGGGATAAAGCTGGGGATTGATTCGGATCTTACTGACAGCTTCTTGAGTGCAGACCAGAAAGCGTTTGCCGAGGTCGGCCAGTTGTTGTTCGTAGTGACACTGCCGCGGCCACCATCTCGGCTTCGGCGGCCGGGTGAAACCGGACCGGTTTCATGTCAGCGATGTGAACGCTTTGCCAAAGACGGCGTCGGCTTCAAGCAACTGCACGGAGTTTTGGTCAATTTCCCGGCAGCGCTTGCGAAGTTCTTCCTTCCACGCGGGCGAGAGCTCTGACGGTGCGGCAGCGTCGAGGCTTTCGATTAGTTTCTCCGCCACGAAGGCACGCGCCTGCGCCGGCAGGGCGAGCGCATCGGCGACGATCTGTTCAGCCTTCGCTGTCATGTCAATATACTACCTCGCCATCGTCGGTCGGTCAACGTGTAGAATGGCGGCTTACGCTGCGTCTTTGGATTGCTTCTTGCGGATGATCGGCTCGCGTTTGCCTTCGACGACGCCGCGGTTGATGGTGACTTCGGCGATGTCGTCGCGCGAGGGGATTTCGTACATCAAATCGAGCATGAGCTTTTCGAGCAGCGAGCGCAACGCGCGCGCGCCCGTGCCCTTCTTCAACGCGGCTTCCGCCAACGCCTGAAGGGCGTCCTTGGTGAGATTGAGATTCACGCCTTCCATCGCGAAAAGTTTGCCGTACTGCTTGATCATGGCGTTCTTGGTTTCGGTAAGGATCGAAACCAACTCGGCCTCGGTCAATTCGCTGAGCACCGAGACGACCGGCAACCGGCCGACAAACTCGGGGATCATCCCGAATTTTAACAGGTCTTCCGGTTCGACGTGTTCAGTGACACTGGTGCGGTCCGCCACCTTAACTGTCTCGTCCGCTTTGCCAAACCCCAACGCGTGGCCCCCGATGCGGCGCTGGACGATCTTGTCCAAGCCGATGAACGCGCCGCCGCAAATGAACAGGATGTGTTCGGTGTTGACCTGGATGTACTCCTGATGCGGGTGCTTGCGGCCGCCTTGCGGCGGGACATTGCAGACGGTGCCTTCGAGAATCTTCAGCAGCGCCTGCTGCACGCCTTCGCCCGAGACGTCGCGGGTGATGCTGGCCGAATCGCTCTTCCGCCCAATCTTGTCGATCTCGTCGATATAGACGATGCCAAGTTCGGCGCGTTTCACGTCGTAGTCGGCGTTTTGCAGCAGCCGCAGCACGATGTTCTCGACGTCTTCGCCGACGTAGCCCGCTTCGGTCAGCGTGGTGGCATCGGCGATGCAGAACGGCACGTCGAGCACACGCGCCAGCGTCCGCGCCAACAGCGTCTTGCCGGAGCCGGTCGGGCCGATCAACAGGATGTTGCTCTTCTCGATTTCGACGTCGCGATGCTCGTCGAGCTTGACCGCCCCGTTGGCCGTCTTATCGGGAATCGCGGGGCTCTGCTGGATGCGCTTGTAGTGATTGTGAACGGCCACCGCGATGCTCTTCTTGGCACCCTCCTGCCCGACGACGTATTGATCCAACTCGCGCCGGATCTCGGCGGGCTTCGGAACATTCAAGCGAAAGCCGGAACCCGTCTTCGCCTTCGGATGACCGAGTTCCTTGTCGAGGATGCTCTTGCAGACCGTGATGCAGTTGTCGCAGATGTACACGCCCGGCCCGGCAATGAGTTTGCGCACCTCGCCGTGGGTCTTCCCACAGAAGCTGCACATCGTCAGGTTGGTCGGTCGGGCCATGCGATTCCTTAGGCGGCCTTCTCCGGTTTCTTGTCGGCATCGCGGCGTGACTTCACCACGTCGTCGACCAGGCCGTAGTCGCGGGACTCGGCCGCCGACATGAAGAAATCGCGGTCGGTATCCTTGGCGATGGTTTCAATCGGTTTGCCAGTATGCAGCGCGAGAATCTCGTTGAGGCGGTCGCGCATCCGCAAAATTTCCTTGGCCTGGATGCTGATGTCGGACGCCTGCCCCTGCACACCGCCCCATGGTTGGTGAATCATGATCCGCGCGTTCGGCAGCGCAAAGCGTTTGCCCTTCGTGCCCGCGGCGAGCAACACGGCGCCCATGCTCGCGGCCTGGCCAACGCAGTACGTCGTGACGTCGCACTTCACAAACCGGATCGTGTCGTAGATCGCCAGCCCCGACGTGACCGCACCGCCCGGCGAATTGATGTACAGGTTGATGTCCTTCGCCGGGTCCTCAGATTGCAGGTACAACATCTGCGCGATGATGAGGTTGGCGACGTTGTCGTCGATGGGCGTGCCGATGAAGACGATGCGGTCTTTCAGCAACCGCGAATAGATGTCGTAACCGCGTTCGCCGCGGCCCGTCTGTTCCACCACCATCGGTATTAGAATCTGGGCTTTATCCATTGGCCTTCCTTTTGCGTTCAATAGTAGCATTTCTTCTGCCGTCTGCAACCGGCTTGCAGCAATTGATTTCCCCTTGGTCTTGTCAAGAACCGGCAACCGTCTCGACTTTCGCGTTATCCACGAGAAAATCAAGCGTTTTGCTGACCTGGATTTGCTCCTCGATTTCGCCCAACGCCCCCTTCTCCGCCAATTGGGCCTTCAGCCGGGCCGGTGTGGTGCGGGAGCGCTGCGCGAGTTGCGCAATACGCTGCTCGATTTCGGGCTCCTCGACCTTGATCTGCTCGGCGTGGGCGATGGCATCGAGAATGAAGGACGTGCGCAGGCGCTCCTTCGCGCTCTTGGCGGCAAATCCGAAGATTTCGTCCTTCTTCTGCTCGAGTTGCTCCTTGGTCGCCCCGCGCATGCTGTTCTCGCGCACAACGTCGTAAATGATCCCGCGCGTCTCTTGGTGCACGAGCGACTCCGGCAGTTCAAATTCAACTTTCGACAACAGATGCTCGACAACCTGACGGCGCATCTCCGAGTCCTGCTGTCCTTCCGCCTCGCCTTGCAAACTCTTGCGAACCGCCTCCTTCAGTTTCTCGAGGCTTTCCGTACCCAGTTTCTTGGCCAACTCATCGTTCAGTTCGGGCAGCTTCTTCTGCTTCAACGCGACCACATCCACGAAGAACGTCGCTTTCTTTCCTGCCAGCGATTTCTGTGGGAAATCCGCGGGGAAATCGACCAGCACCTGGCGTTTCTCGCCCGCGTTGGCCCCGGTGAGCTGGTCGCAAAACCCCGGCAGAAACGAATCCGGGGAAATCAGCAGCCAGAAGTCCTTGTTCTCGCCGAGTCCCTTGGCGTCGGGCGCGAGTTCGCTAATCGGTTTGCCGTCGGCCACGCCGGTGTAATTGACCACCGCGAAATCGCCGGTCTGCAAGGCGCGGCCTTCCACGGCCACGAAATCCGCCTGCTGCTCGCGCAGGGAGTCGAGCGTCTTGCTGATGTCTTCATCTTTGACCACGACCGTTTTCTTCGTCACGGGAATGCCCTTGTACTCGGGCAGCGGGAACTCCGGCGCCGTGTCGACGGCGGCGGTGTAGACCAGCGGGCGGCCGGGCTGGTAGTCCACGGATTCGATTTGCGGGTAGCCCACGACCTTCAGATTCTGTTCGTTCAGGGCCTCCCGATAGCTCTCGGGGATCAGCCGCTTGCGCAATTCCTCGTCGATTTCGCCCGCGTAGCGTTTTTCGACCATCGGCTCAGGCGCCTTACCGGGGCGAAAGCCCGGTATGGAGGCAACCTTGCGGAACTCCTGCAGAATCTCGGCCCGTGTGCCGGCCACGCGCCCAGCGTCGACCTCGACGCGGAGTTTCTTGCGGCACGGCGCGGTGTTTTCAATCGTTACTGCCATCTGTTATCTAGTCTCCCAATAGTTGAACTATTAACCGTATAGAAAAGCGCCGAAGCCCGTCAAGCGCACAACTCGCAAAGTTGAGGGGTTCAAGATTGCAACGGGGCGCAATTTTGGGAGCCAACAGGCGGCTGTAGGGACACTTTTGTCGTTT
>JBGPVO010000146.1:0-4962 GCA_041491705.1 Verrucomicrobiia bacterium | reverse complement strand
GTAATCGCACGTGCGCTTTGCGATGTCCGCGTAGAACGGCTCGCGCGTGATCTGATAGGCGTCGACGTAGCTGGAGACGAGTTGTGCCTGGTCGTAGAGCATCTTCTCGAAATGCGATACCAGCCAACGTTCGTCGACGCTGTACCGATGAAATCCGCCGCCGAGTTGGTCGAACATCCCGCCCTCGCCCATCGCGCGCAACGTATGCAGCGCCATGTCGCGCGCGCGGCCTTGATCGGCCTGCGAAACTTCCTTTCCCGTTCCCCTCTCCCCGCTTGGGGGGGAGCCGAGTCCGCGAGACGCCGCTGTCGTTTGCGGCAAAGGGTCAGGGTGAGGGGACCGCGCAAAATACCGGAAGAGGAAATTCAATGCGACGGGACGCGGAAACTTCGGCGCGCCGCCGAATCCGCCATTCACATCGTCATACGAACCACGGAACTGCTCGAAGCCGAGCCGCAACGGCGTGTCATCCAGCGGACGGCTCGGAGAGCCGTCCCTACCGATACTCGCGGATTGCCCGACGGCTTCGGTGATCTGGCCGGCTTGCGCGAGCACGCCGTCGTGGTTCGCCTCCCACACGTCGTGCACGCGCTGGAGCAGGTCCTTGAATCCCGGCCGTCCATAGCGTGAGTCCGGCGGAAAGTAGGTCCCGCAAAAGAACGGCTTGAGATCGGGCGTGAGCCAGACGCTCATCGGCCAGCCGCCTGAACCCGTTGTGGCTTGCACGGCGGTCATGTAAATGCGGTCCAGATCCGGGCGCTCTTCGCGATCGACCTTGATGCAGACGAAATACTGGTTCATCACGGCCGCGATATCGTCATTCTCGAACGACTCGTGCTCCATGACGTGGCACCAGTGGCAGGTCGAGTAACCAATGGACAGAAAGATCGGCTTGTTCCCCTGGCGCGCCCGGTCGAACGCCTCGTCGCCCCACGGATACCAGTCCACGGGATTGTACGCATGCTGCAGCAGATACGGACTCTTCTCGTGAATGAGCCGGTTCGGTTTGCGCGCCGCGGGTTCGCCAGCCATGACGACGCAACATACCACAGCCGCGACGACGCCGACGAGTACTCCGCGCTGGAAGGGTTCGGCCACGACTTCCGACTATACACGCAGATCAAGAAATCCGCTTTACGAGAATCGTTCAGGGCCGGGACGGCATCCCATACCATTGTGAACCGCATCAGGAAGTTCCTCCACCGAACGCTCGGCTGCCGTGACGTTCATCGTCTTCTCTTCGAGTACGCGCAGGGAACGCTCGACCCCGAAGTGAAGCAGCGGCTCGACGACCATTTTCGGGACTGTCCGTCGTGTTTGGAATTCATCCGCACCTACCGGCAAACCATCGCTGCCACACGCTGCTTCTGCGCGTGCCGCAGAGTAGAAATGCCAGCGGAGGTGCAGCTGACGTTGGAGAAGTTTATCGAGGCAGAATTCTAAGCCGTCGCGCTGCACCGAGGGCCGCTCCGCTCCAGACCATGCTCGGGTGATCCATTCTGCAGACTTGAAACCAAGCGCCGAATGGTGCATCTATGCTTGTTGGAGAGGGTCGTGCCTGTTTCCATGTCAAGAATGGATGCTCAAATCGACGACGCCACGTTGGTCGCGCGGCTCAAGCAACGCGACAGGTCGGCGTTGGAGGAACTCATTCAAGTCCATGGCGCGAAAATGTACGGCGTCGCGCTCCAGTTCATGCGCAACGAGTACGACGCGCGCGAGGTCATGCAGGATGCGCTCGTTTCGATCTGGAACAAGATCGGCTCCTTCGAAGGCAAATCGGCTTTCACGTCCTGGATTTACCGCGTCACCGCCAACGCCGGACTGATGGCCCTGCGCAAGAAGAAGCGGCACGAGAACGACGTCTCGCTCGACACGTCCGCGTCCGACGATGACGACACGCCGCTGCCTGCGTTGCGGTTGAGCGACAAGGGGCCGCTTCCCGACACGGTGGCGATGACCGGCGAACTCGGCGATCAGGTGCGGGCCGCGATCGACCAACTTCCCGAGCCGTATCGCGTGTGGTCCTTTTGCGCGACGTGGAGGAACTGCCGATGAATGAGGTCATGGAAGCCACGGGCCTGACCGAGCCGGCGTTGAAAAGCCGCTTGCATCGGGCACGATTGGCGCTCCGAGAAGCGCTGCTGCCATACTTGAAAGGCCAGGATATCCAGAAGCCATGAGCATGAAGCAAATCGTGGGTTTCTTTAAGTGCCTGTTCCACTTCAGCGAATGCCAGCGGACCAAGAAGTTGCTGTACGAATTCGTCGAGGACGAATTACCCCAGGACACCCACCGCAAGCTCGAGCATCATCTCGGCGACTGCCCCGCCTGCCTCGAATACGTGAAGAGTTACCGCGCCACGATCGAGCTGACGCACCGCCACTGCCTGCCCAACAGACCGATGCCGGATTCGCTCAAGCAAAAGCTCCACGAGTTCATCCAGCAGAATCCCGACCTGAAGTGACCTCAGAACGCCGTGGCCCGCGCTACCGCGCCTCCGCCGCATCGGTAAGAAACGCGCCCAGGCCGCTCACCGTTGTTTCTCGGCCAGTCTGCCGAGCGTGATAACCGCTTGCTCGATGCGGTCGGACCACATCTGGCCGCAACTTAGGCGAATGAAGTTGCGGTAGCCTTGCTTGGGCGAGAACAGAGGGCCCGGTGTGATACTGATCTTGCGCTCAAGCGCGGCGCGATACAATTGCAGCGAGTCCACCCACTTGGGGAACTCGACCCATAACAGGAAGCCGCCTGTCGGCCGCGTCACCTTCGTGCCTTCGGGAAAGTATTTCGTCACCGCGTCGATCATCACGCGCACCTGATGCGCGTAGCTGCGACGGACGCGGCGCAGGTAGTAGTCGTAACCACCATTGCGGAGGAATTCGGCAACGGCGAGCTGCGGCAGCACAGGGGAGGCAATGGTGCTCGTGAACTTCAACCGCTCCACCTTGTCGCGGAACCGGCCTGGTGACGTCCAGCCGACGCGGTAGCCCGGGCACAACGTCTTCGAAAACGACGAGCACAGCAACACCAGGCCCCGCTTGTCAAACGCCTTCGCCGCCTTCGGTCGCGCCCCCTCGTGCGGAAGATCGCCGTAGATGTCGTCCTCGATCAGGGGAATCTCCCGGCGCGCCAGCAGTTCGACGAGTTTCTTCTTCTTCTCATCGGGCATGCACGCGCCAAGCGGATTCAGGTAGTTCGGGGTGAGCAGGACGGCGGCGACCTTGTGCCGCCGCAACGCCACCTCCAGTTCGTCGAGACACACGCCGTGTCGCGGATACGTGGCCAGCTCGAGCGCTTTCATGCCAAGGCTCCCAACCGCCTGTAACACGCCGAAGAACGTCGGGGACTCGACGGCGACCGTGTCGCCCGGCTTCGCCACCGCGCGGAGGCAAAGGTTCAACGCCTCCATGCAGCCACACGTCGTGATGATTTCTTCGCTCGATAGGGCGCAACCCCAGTCCAGCGAACGGCGCGCGATCTCCCGCCGCAGTCCGGCGTTGCCCGCGGCAAAATCATACCGGTTGCCTGCAGCGCCCGCACGCCGCGCCACCGATGCCATCACGCGATTGAGCTTTTCCGTCGGGAACAACTCGGGACCCGCGCAGCCCATGCCTAGCGGGACAATTTCGGAATCGAGCGCCGAGCGGAGAAACTCCGTAACGAGGTCATCAATGGAGACCCGGCTGGCCGACGATGGCGGGGCCGTCTTGGCCGGCTCCGGGGGCATCTCGCGGAACCGATGGCGAACGTAAAACCCCGATTGTGGACGCGCCTCGATGACACCTCGATTCTCCAGGAGCATGTATGCTTGCAGCACGGTGGAGACGCTCACACCTTGTTTTTCGCTGAGTCCGCGCACGGAAGGCACGCGGTCGCCGGGACGAAGTGTGCCCTTGTCGATCATCACGGCCAGTTTGTCGGCCACTTGTTCATACAGCCGTGATCCGCTCGTTGCCGCTTGTGTGATCATGTCGATAGGCTACACCCGGTCGACTCTTTCGCCAGACACAGTTCGTCACAAAGACTACCAGAACAGTTTTGCCGTGGCAACAACTGTACTGGTCAAGTTTTATATGTACTACATCTGTGCTTGTTCTCACTGTTCGCCTACCGTGTCCGCATGAACGAAAGAGCCCAGGTCCGGGAACAGCGCTGGCTGCGTCCCGCGGACAAACAAATCGTCGAGCGAGATGAGGACAACGACGCGAAAGGAGTGATCGTGAGAACCATGATGATCGCCATGGTGGCAGGCGCCGGGCTGGTGTCGACAGCCATGATTGAGGGTACGGAGACGGCGGTTCCCCGGCAAACCGCACTCGCCGCCATGCAGAACCCGTCTTTCTCCTCGTCACCGATGGACGCTCTGGCTGCGTCATCCCCTGCTCCAGCTCTTGCGCCGATGATTCAGTGGACCGCGGCTGACTTCTCGGACGTATCACTGTTGTTTGCGTGGGCGGCCGTGGCAATGTTACTGGCGTTTTGTTGGGACGAGTGGAAGCGAACGTAGGCCGCCTGCCCGTGGCGTCTCCGCAATTCATCGACGTCATCACTGCAGCCGATGGCTGGGGGTTCTCCCGTTCGCGGACCGTCAGGCGGCAACGGCCATCTTTTTCTGCAAGTTCGCGTGGAAATTACCAAGCGGAAATTCGTCGGGGTGGACGAGATCGATCCATTTCTTGGGGTCAGACTCGTCGGTGATGGCGCGGGAGTCCCTCTTCCATTTCGAGGCGATGTTGGGCGGAACATACTTCGACACGAGATCGTGCGCCGCGAGCCAGAAATTCGTCTTCGAGGCATCGGAACCAAATTTGTACAGTGCGAGCAGTTCCTGGCGCAGTCCGTCAACTCCTTCATACAACTTGTCCCAGCGCACCGTGAGACGGTTGTCGTGCCAGATGAGAACGTCGCGCTGGTGCAGGCAGGCGAACAGAAGTTGGCCGCCAAGGCCGTCGTAGTTGC
>JBGPVO010000145.1:0-4994 GCA_041491705.1 Verrucomicrobiia bacterium | reverse complement strand
CCGAAGATGGAAAAGATTTCTGTCGACTACGCGATTATGGAGAAAGCGGACAACGTCGTGGTCGCCAATGGCGATTTTGATTGGGATGACGTCGGTGACTGGCCGGCGATTGGCCGTCATTACGAAAAGGACGGGAGCGGCAACGTCGTACGCGGTGAATTTGTCGGGCTTGATGCATCCAACTGCATCGTCGTGGGGGACAAGAAACATCTCGTCGCGGCGGTCGGCGTGCGGGATCTGGTGATCGTGCACACGGCCGATGCCACACTCATTTGCCACAAGAACGAGGCGCAGAAGGTGCGTGAGGTTGTGAAGAAGCTCGCGGCGGAGAAGAAGTACAAGCGATTGCTGTGATGGCATGCGTGTTCTCGGCGTCGATTTCGGGCATAAACGCATCGGGCTGGCGCTCAGTGATGAGACCGGCACGATTGCCCAGCCGTTCCAGTACATCGGGGGCGGCGGTGTGGTCGCTGTCAGTCGCGAGATAGCGCGGATCTGTGCTGAACGAAAAATCGGCAAACTCGTTGTGGGCGTGCCGTTGCGGCTAGACGGGAAGCCGAGCGAGCAGACCGAGCGCACACTGGCGTTCATTGCCGAATTGCGGCGGGCGACGACGGTACCCGTGGCGGAATGGGACGAACGGCTGACGAGCGTGCAGGCGGAGCGCGCATTGCTGGAGGGAAACGTGCGGCGCAGTGAACGCAAGCAGAAGATCGACAAGGTCGCCGCGCAAATCATGCTGCAGAGTTATCTCGATGCCACGAACCCGCCTTCAATCGAAGCCTAGGCATTTCAAACTAACCATCGCCTACGACGGGACGTGCTATGCGGGCTGGCAGTTGCAGCCGAATGGCAAGACGGTCCAAGAGGTAGTCGAGCGCGCGCTGGCGAAGATCGCCGGCCGTCAGGTACGCATTCATGGCTCGGGCCGCACGGATGCAGGCGTGCACGCGAAGGGGCAGGTGGCGAACTGCTCGCCGGACACGCAGCTTGAGTCCGCGACACTGTTGCGCGCGTTGAACGCGAACCTACCCGAGGACATTCGCGTGCTGCGTGTGCAGGAAGTCGATGCGAAGTTCCATGCGCGTTTCTCCGCGACGGGGAAAGAATACCGTTATCAGGTTGATTGCGGTGTGGCCGCCGACCCGTTTCTTCGCATGTACACGTGGCACCATCCGAGGCCACTGGACATTGCAGCAATGCGCGCGGTGGCGAGATTGCTGAAGGGGCGGCACGATTTCTCGGCATTGTCAGCCAACCCAATGCGAACCGTCGAGACCACGGTGCGGACGATCTCGAAACTGTCGGTCACCAAACGGGGTAACGTGCTGACCATCGCGGTAGCTGCGGACGGATTTCTCTACAAGATGGTGCGCTCGATTGTCGGCGCGCTGGTGAAGGTGGGGGAGGGACGGCTGACCATCGAGCAATTGCAGCAACTAATGAAGGCGAAAAAGCGGACCGCGCTGGTGGAAACGGCACCGGCAAAGGGGCTGTTTTTATGGCGGGTGTTTTACTGAAATGAATGTCGTCCTCGTTGAGCCGGAGATTCCGCCGAACACTGGCAATGTGGCGCGGCTGTGCGCGGCGACGCAGACGACGCTGCATTTGGTGGGGCCGCTCGGGTTTCGTCTCGACGACAAGACGCTGAAGCGGGCGGGAATGGATTACTGGGAACACGTGACATGGAAGTACTGGGACTCGCTGGAGGCGCTCCAAATGGCTGCGCGTAACCCTCACCCTGACCCTTTGCCGCAAACGACGACGGCGTCTCGCGGACTCGGCTCCCCTTTAGAAGGGAGAGGGGAAGTCTCCTCTCCCCGCGTGCGGGGAGAGGATCAAGGTGAGGGGCCATGTTTTTATTACGTGACAACGAAGTCGAAGCGACCCTATACGCAGCCGCGGTATCGGTGGGGCGATTATCTTGTCTTCGGGCGGGAGACGGCGGGTTTGCCGAAAGCTCTCCTCGACGCAAATCCTGAAACGACAATCACCATCCCGATGTTCAATCCAGAAGCGCGCAGCCTCAATTTGGCCACCGCCGTCGCCATAGTGCTGTACGAGGCGGTGCGGCAGGTGAAGGGCTTCTGAGTCGGATTCTTCGCCGCGTCTGTGACAATGGCGCCGGCATCGTCACTCGTTGTTCTGCTGGGGAACGGCTTTCTTGATCGAGTCGAACAATCCTTTGGTCACGTCGGTGGCGCCCTTGAGGGCTTCGCCGGCGGCATTGGAGACGTTGCCGAGGCCCTTCTTCAAGTCCTCGGTCTTGATGCCGATGTCGGGCAGGTGGGCCTGACTCATGACCGTGAGCAGCACCAGTCGCGTGATATCGGTCGAATCAGTGATGTTGTTGTAGGTGGCATCGACATTGAGGGTGATGTTGCGCTCGGTCGGTTTCGCGTGGCTGTAGTCCTTGATGGTGACCGTGCCGACATGGATGCGCAGTTTGTCGACCGTGTACTTGCTGGATTTGCTGGAACCGCCACCCGAGGACACGACGCCTTTGAGTTTTTGGGCATTCGACTCGCCCTGATTGTTTTTGACGACGACGAGCTGCTTGATGTTGATAAGCATGTCGTTGACATGCGGCGCCCCGCTGATCATCGAGCCGAGCTGGTAATCGACGTACAGCCGCGGCATATCCACGAACATCTTCTCCGGAAACTCGGGCGGATTCATCAGCTTGAGATCGTGCACGTCGACCTTGCCGCTGAACAGTCCCAGATCGACCGAGCCGATTTCGAGTGGGAACCCCGTGATCTTCTTCGCGCCGTACTCGACGGACTTGCGCGCGATAACATTGCGGGCGAGAAAGAGGATGACCAGAAGAACGACCAGGACGGCGAGAATCTTCCAGAGCAATTTTTTCATGCCTGGTATGTAGCGGATTCTCGGCGCGCAATCAAGCTGCCGGTTCGCTTGAGAGCATCGGCAGTCAGCTCACAATCGCGTGAATGTCACGCAGTGTTCGCAGCAGGCCCCTCATTTCGCGAAGCGGCAACTGATTGGCGGCGTCGCTGAGGGCGCGATCGGGATTCGGATGCGTCTCGAGGAATATGCCGTCACAGCCCGCGGCAACGGCGGCGCGCGCGAGCACGAGTGCCATGCGGCGGTCGCCGCCGGTGACTTTGCCGCCCTGTCCTCCGCCCGGCATTTGGACGCTGTGAGTGGCGTCAAAGACAACCGGCCAGCCGAACTCGCGCATCATCGCCACGGAACGCATGTCGGCGACGAGGTTGTTGTAACCGAACGACGAGCCGCGCTCGGTGAGCAGGATCTTGCGTCCGCCCGCCGCGGTGATCTTCTCGATTACGTTGCGCATGTCCCACGGCGCGAGGAACTGGCCCTTCTTCACGTTAACGCAACGCCTCGTGTGCGCGGCGGCTTGGATCAAATCCGTCTGGCGGCACAGGAACGCGGGGATTTGCAAGACATCCGCAACTTCGGCGGCGGGTTTACAGTGCGCGATCTCATGCACGTCTGTCAGAATCGTTAGTCCGAACCGGCGTTTCACCTTCGCGAGAACTGCCAGGCCACGTTTGAGACCGGGGCCGCGAAAGCTGTCACGGGCGGTGCGATTGGCCTTGTCATAGCTCGCTTTGAAGATGAGCGGCAGGCCGAGATCGGCGCAGATCTCCACAAGCGTTTCGGCGGTCTGCAATGCCATCTTCTCGTTCTCGATGACGCATGGTCCCGCAATGACGAACAGCGGCGCGCGCTTGCCGCCGAGAGTAAGTGTGCCGATACGGACTGTGTTCATGATGGTTTTTGCTTCAACGCTGCCTGGATGAAGCCGCGGAAAAGCGGGTGGGCTTTGTTGGGTTTCGACAGAAACTCGGGATGGAACTGGCAGGCGATGAACCACGGGTGGTCGCGCAGCTCGATGAGCTCGACGAGATCATGCTTTGCGTAGCGGCCCGCGACAATGAGGCCGGATTTCATGAGTTGGTCGCGGTAGGCATTGTTGAATTCGTACCGGTGCCGGTGCCGCTCGGAGATTTCCTCGGCGCCATAGAGTTCGCGTGACTTGGTTCCAGCGACGAGCTTACACGGCTGTGCGCCGAGCCGCATTGTGCCACCTTTGACCTCGATGGCCTGTTGTTCTTCGAGCAGGCAGATGATCGGGTGAGGCGATTTCTGGTCGAACTCGGTTGAGTTGGCGTTCTTCAACCCGCAGACATTCCGGGCAAATTCGATGACGGCGATCTGCATGCCGAGGCACAGGCCGAGATAGGGGATCTTGCTTTCGCGCGCGTACCGGGCCGCGAGGATCTTGCCTTCGATGCCGCGATTGCCGAACCCGCCGGGCACGAGGATGCCGGCGGCGCCCTTCAGATACTTCTCCGCGCCGTCCTTTTCGATGTGTTCCGCGTCGACTCGCGTGATCTCGACGGCGCAATCGTTGGCGGCGCCCGCGTGTTTGACCGCCTCGTACATGCTCTTGTAGGCATCGATAAGCTGGATGTACTTGCCGACGACGGCGATCTGGACCTTGCGCGACGGATGGATCATCCGTTCGAGCATCTTTTTCCACTCGGTCAACGGTTTGGCCGGCGCATCGAGGCCGAGATAACGGCAGACAAGTTCATCGACATTCTCGCCGCGCAGAGCCAGCGGGACTTCATAGATGGAGTGCGCGACATCAAGTTCCTCGATGACGCATTCGACAGGGACATTGCAGAACATCGAAATCTTCTGGCGAACCTCCTTGCCGAGCGGCTTCTCGCTGCGGCAGATCAGGATTTGCGGCACGATTCCGATTTCGCGGAGTTTGGCGACACTTTGCTGTGTCGGTTTCGTCTTGATCTCGCCCGCGACCCGGATGAACGGCACAAGGGTAACATGGATGAACAGTGAGTTTTGCGGCCCGGCGGCGAGCGCAAACTGCCGAATCGCTTCCAGGAACGGCAGTCCCTCGATATCACCGATCGTGCCGCCAATCTCAATGATTACCACGTCGGCGCCACTCTTCTTGCCCACATCGCGGATGCGAT
>JBGPVO010000144.1:0-5002 GCA_041491705.1 Verrucomicrobiia bacterium | reverse complement strand
CTTGACGAAACTTGGGGGGCGATCCGATTAGAGTCTGTTACTTTACGCCGCGACTTCCTTCCGCCCTACCGCTGCGCATGATTTCTTCATTGCGGCAGTCGCGGATGCAGTGAATCTTCTTCCCAAGCGCGGGGACATCCCTCTCCGCGGGAGAACGTCAAGATGACCAGCTTTCCCCTCGCCAGAATGCCCCTGGCGAAGCGTGTGTGTTCGGGTATCAGCCCCGCGTTCAAAACGTCTACTCATCGCAGAACCCGATAAACGGCAGCCGATGAGACTGCGGTATGCTAAAAAATTAGCATGGCACAAGTGACAGCGTGGTCCGTTCTATTCGCCGGAATGCGCCCATCAAATGAAGGGTTTTCGAGTGTCACTCCTCAGTTCTGAAACCTTCGTAAGATGGCTGGAATGAATGCCTACCCCAGATCAGAGTGTGGCATCTGCAGAAACTAGCGCGGCAGAATTGACGGCGTGGTCTGTGCTATGCTAAAAAATTCGCACAGCAGAAGCCCAACCCCAAGAAGCGCGATGGCAAACACATCAATCCGTGAATTCAGCCGACGCGAACGGCAGATCATGGACATCATTTACCGGCTGGGTCAGGCCTCGGCGGCACAAGTGCGACGGCAATTGCCGGACCCGCCCAGTTATTCCTCCGTGCGAGCATTGCTGGTGATTCTGGAACGGAAAGGCCACCTCAAGCACGCAACCCAGGGGTCGCGATACGTGTACTCACCCGCCCAGTCGCGTCACGAGATCGGGCGTGTGGCGCTTCGGCGAGTGGTGCGCACGTTTTTTGAAGGTTCGATGGAAAAGGCCGTCGCCGCCTATCTATCTGCCCCGGACCCAAAGCTGCCAGGCAGAGACCGGGGGCGCCTGACCGCGCTGATCCGCAAAGGCAAAAACAAACCCTAAATGGGGTCAACTTTTGAGAGGCTGTTGAAAAAGTCCATGAACTACGGTTCCAGTTGTAGGCCGACTCTGTGAGTCGGCGACTTTTCCAAGGATTTCGCCGCTTCGCAGAAGCGGCCTACAGTCGGCGGGACGGAAGCACAGTTTTTCAACAGCCTCTTGACACTTGACGAAACGTTGGGGCGGGCCGATTAGAGTCTGTCGCTTTACGCCCGCAAAAACTTCTGCCATACTGCGCCGCATGATTTTTTCAACGAAGCGGTCTTTCGCGTTCACAATCCTTTTCACCATTCTCCCATTGTCCATTAGCCATCGGCTGTACGCTGCCGACCCCGTCGATCCGGTTCGACAGGAAATCGACAATGCGGTGGCACGGGTGAAGCCGTCGCTGGTGCGGATTCAGGTGGTGGCGACGCAGTATTATCAGGGGCGCGAGGTGAAGTACGAGGCCAGCGGCAGCGGCGTGATCATCAGCAAGGAAGGTCACGTAATCACCAACCATCATGTGGCCGGTCACGCCACGCGCATTGTGGTCATTCTGCCGAGCAATGAGGAGGTCCCGGCTGAGTTGGTGGGCACCGACCCGCTGGCGGACATTTCGGTGTTGAAACTCAAGCCACAAGACCAGCGCGAATTCGTGCCCGTCGAATTCGGTGATTCCAGCCTGTTGCGGGTAGGCGATTCGGTGCTGGCGATGGGCAGTCCGCTGGCGATGTCGCAGTCGGTAACGCTGGGTATCGTCAGCAACATGAAAATGGTCATGCCACAGGCGTTTTCGTGGGCGCGGTTCACGCTCGACGGCGAGGATGTGGGTTCGCTGGTGCGCTGGATCGGGCACGACGCGGACATTTATCCGTGCAACTCGGGCGGGCCGTTGGTGAACCTTAAAGGGCAGGTGGTCGGCATCAACGAAATCAGTTTCGGCCTGAGCGGCGCGATCCCCGGCAATCTCGCCCAGAAGGTCGCGCATCAATTGATCGAGAAGGGCAAAGTCAGCCGCAGTTGGCTGGGCGTCGAGATTCAGCCGTTGCTGAAGGGTGACAAGGAAGAACGCGGCGTGCTGATCGCCGACGTGGTGGATAATTCGCCGGCGGCGAAGGCAGGGATACATTCGGGCGACATCCTCGTGAAAATCGCGGGCAAGGACGTGCTGGTGCGGTACGCGGAGGAGATTCCGCTGCTGAACCAGATGGTGTCCGAGTTGCCGGTCAGTAACGAAGTCGAAGTGGTCGTCGAGCGAGATGGCAAGGAGAAACCCCTGAAGCTGACCACAGCCGAACGCGAGCAGATCCAACGAAAGACCTTCGAACTGAAACAGTGGGGCATCACCGCACGGGATATTTCGGCGTTGGCGGCCCGCGAGATGAAATTGAAGAGCCGCGATGGCGTGATTGTGACCTCGACGCGTCCCGGCGGCCCGTGCGACAACGCCAAGCCGCCTGTCGTCACCAGCGACGTCCTCGTGGAGATCAACGGCGCGCCCGTGCGCAACGTGGCCGAGATGCAGGAAGCGACCGAGAAAATCACGGCGGGCAAGTCGAAACCCGTGCCGACGCGCCTGGGTTTCCAGCGCAAGACGGAGCAGTTGTTGACGGTGGTGAAGGTGGGCATTAAAGAGATCGAAGACCCCGGCTTGGAAGCGCAGAAAGCCTGGTTGCCCGTGGCCGCGCAGGCCATCACGCGCGAGTTGGCGGAGCAACTCGGCAGCCCGGGCCTGAACGGCGTGCGTGTCACGCAGGTCTACACCGACAGCACCGCGGAGAAGGCGGGGCTGAAGGTCGGCGACCTGATCTTGGCGCTCGACGGCGAGACCATCGCCGCGTCGCAACCCGGCGACGAAGAAGTCCTCAACACGATGGTGCGACAATACAAGATCGGCACGACGGCGACGCTGGCGGTCCAGCGCGGCGCGGAGAAACTCAGCTTGCCGGTGGAATTAGTCCGCTCGCCGAAGCTCGAACGCGAGATGAAGAAGTACCGCGATGAAGATTTCGAGTTCACCGCGCGCGACACGACGTTCTTCGACAAGGTGCAGGAAGAATGGTCGCAGGAACAGCCGGGCGCGCTGGTGACGGAGGTCAAGGAAGGCGGTTGGGCCGCCCTCGGCCGCCTGAGCAGCGGCGACCTGATCACGGCGGTCGATGGCGAGCCGGTGACGGACATCCTGTCGCTAAAGGAAAAGATGAAACACGTGGCTGCCGAGAAACGGAAAACCACGGTGCTGCGCATCATCCGCGGGATTCATACCATGTTCCTGGAACTGGAACCGAACTGGGACGGGCGCAAACAAGTCACGAAAGGAAACCTGTAAATGAAGAGACATTTCACATGGATCATATGTCTGGCGCTGGCGGCGGTTTCATTCACGGCACGGGCTGACGAGGCGGCCAAGGCCGGGCGCGACGTCCTCGCGAAGTCCCAGGGCGCCGTCGTCACGGTGAAACTCGCGATCAAGCAGAGCATGTCGATGGGCGGGCGCGATTCAAAATCGGAATCGAAGACGGACACAACGGGGACGGTCATCGACCCGTCGGGTCTGACCGTGGTGTCGCTGGCCACCACCGATCCCGGCAGCATGGTGAAAGACGCGTACGCGCGGGCCATCGCCGCCCGCGGCGGTGACATGTCGCAGTTCAAGTACGAGAGCGAGCTGAGCGATGTAAAGATCGTGCTGGCGGATGGGACGGAGATTCCGGCGGATGTCGTCCTGCGAGACAAGGACCTGGACCTGGCATACCTGCGTCCGTCCGACAAACCCGCAAAACCGCTTCCGTTCATCAATCTGAAACAGGACGCGAAAGCGCAGATTTTGGACGAGGTGATCGTGGTGAACCGCCTCAACCAGGCCGCCAACCGTGCGCCCGCGATTTCGGTCGGACGCATCGAGGCGATCGTCGACAAGCCGCGCACGTTTTACTTGCTCGGCAGCTCGATGTGGGGCTACTCGCTGGGTGCGCCGGTGTTTTCACTCGATGGCAAGCTCGTGGGCATCCTGTTCCTGCGCAGCGCCAAGACACAGGCCGACCAGAGCAGCGGGTTCATGTTCAGCAACCTCAACCAGTTGGGCATGATGCCGGTCATCCTGCCGGCGGCGGACATCGTCGACGGCGCCAGGCAGGCACTCGAAGCGAAAGCTCCTGCGGCTGAGGAGAAACCGGCGGCAAGCGAGAAGCCAGCGGCAAGTGAGAAACCGACGCCGGCGCCCGCGAAACCGAATAACTAAGGCTTCACTTCAGACAGATCGATCTTCGCGCGCTCGGATTGGCCGAGACCGAGCCGATTGGCAGTGACAATGTGCGTGGCGCGCGGGACGATCAATGGGACTTTGGCGCCACGGCATTTGACGTCGAGGGTTTCCACGCAGAGCGAATCGATGGCGACCGGGTCGGTGCTGAAATAGAGCGCGCCATAGTTCCACGAATACTGCGGTTTGAATCCGGGGCCGCCCGCATAACCGGCGATCAATCCGTCCAGGACGTTCAGGACAAGTTTTCCACGAATTTGGGGCATGGCACAAATCTCGGCAATCATTGGGTCACCGTGCTGGCCCTGCGTTTCGAAGCGGCGCGTGTTGTCCACCATGCCAAGCGATAGATTGTAGAGGCAACCCGCCAGCCCGCACGCGTCGTGGTCCTGCAGCACGGGAACGTTGATGAGTTTGGTGATGGTTCCGGTCACAAGCTTCGGAAGATGGGAGCGCTTGCTGAGCGCCTCAGCCTTGCCGAAGAGCAGGTCGCCCCAGATGAGTTTGCCGGCAAGATTGTTCTCGAAATAGACGTTCGAATCCCAGCTAGTTCCGTCAATCACGGAAACTTCCCGTATCAGGTTGGTCGCGCCGCCCCGAAGGTAGCCGGCAGCCCGCATCTGCATGGGATCGCGGTCGAAGACATAAATATTCGTGGCGGACACGCCTGCAGTGCGCAGCCCTTGGGCGATCGATTCGACCACGGCGTGCCTCGTTGACTGGAGAGGACCGAACTGTGTGTTGATCTTGATGCCGACGACGTCGTTGCTGGAAACGAAATGCCGCCACGCCACCGCCGCATCCGTTTCACCCGTGAGTGCCTTAACGCCGGCGGCAACCATTGCG
>JBGPVO010000143.1:0-5030 GCA_041491705.1 Verrucomicrobiia bacterium | reverse complement strand
CATTGGTATCGCGAATCGACCGCCCGCAACTCGATGGTCGGATTTCAGGCCGGTAGTGTCGCCATCATCACCGCAGCAGTCTGTGTCCTGCTCGTCGTGGCCAAACCCAGAATCGCCGGCGGCGCCCCCCTGCTCGCCACCGATTTCCCCCCGGATCGTTATCCGATAGCGGCGGTGGACTACCTACGGGCCCATCCCCAAGCCGTGCACGGTGAAATGTTCAATTACTTTCTTTGGGGCAGCTACTTCGAGTTTGCCTTCCCGGAACGAAAGCCCTTCATCGATAGTCACAATGATCTGTACGGGATCGCGCTGACGCGCGAGTTCCGCACCGCCAACGAACCAAAACCCGGCTGGGAACGTGTGTTTGCCAAGTACAACGTCGGCTGGACAATCCTCCCGGTGCAACATCCGCTGAATCGCATCCTGGAATTGAGCCCCCACTGGTCGCTGGTGTTCTCGAACCAGTCGGCTCTCGTTTTCTCACGCGTATCATCATGACGAAGGACGTTTCGCCCAATCCCGATGTGCGTAGCCGCTGGTGGCTTCCATCCCTGAGCGCCATGATCTGGATAGCAATGTTTCTCGGGTTAATCCTGACCGACGTCCGCATCAAGCTGATCAGCGGGGATAGCGATCCGGCCTGGCACCGTATACTCGGGGACTGGATGATCCAGCATCGCGCGGTCGTGCGTGAGTACAACCTGCTGCACACGGTCCACGGCCCATTGGTGACGAAGGAGTGGTTGAGTGAAGTCATCTTCGCCGCCGCGGGCGACCTGTTTGGTTGGAATGGCCTGGTTCTGGTCGCCGCTGCAGCAATCGCCACGTGCTTCTGGCTGTTGCACCGACAACTGCTCGCCGAGGGGAACGATGCCGTGCTCGCCACCGGGCTCGTGCTGGTGGCCATATTCGCGTGTTCAATACACTGGATCGCACGGCCGTTCCTGTTCACGCATCTGCTGACGATTGCGTTCGCCTGGCAACTGCGGCGATTCAAGCAGGGACGCGTGTCCGCGCGGCGACTGTTCGTGCTCCTGCCGTCATTGATGGTTCTCTGGGTGAACCTGCACGGCGCGTTCCTCACCGGCGCGATCCTGATCGCGATGTACGCGCTCGGTAGCACGATCAGCGCCTGGCGTCAACCCGCCACCTCCCCGCGGCCATGGACTCTCTGGGCGCTGCTGCTGGTTTGTCTTGTCGTGTCACTGGCGAACCCGAATGGTTGGGCGTTGCCCGCCCACCTGCTGCAATTCACAAGCTCGCGCGAGCTTGCGACCATGACTACCGAGAATGCTTCACTCAATTTTCATATCGATGGTCTACACGGGTTCATGATCCTGCTGCTCGTGCTCGCCTCGGTGCTCCTGATCGTCCGTCCCCAAATGGATGCGACCGACCTGTTGCTCGTGGGTGGCTGGAGTTACTTCACATTACTGTACGGGCGGAATGTCCCTGTCTTTGCTTTCATAGTGACACCGCTCCTCGCGCAATGGCTTACGGAATACGTCCACACCAAGCACGGCTCGCGGTGGTGTCAACGTTACCGCCAGCGGGCGACGAACGTGACAGCAATCAATCGCGCCTCGGGCGACGCCGGCATTGTCGTCGTCGTGGCCGTCGTATTGCTGCTCGTGGCCGAACCACGAATCTCCGGCGGCGCGCCGCTGGTCGCGACCGATTTTCCGCCGACCCGCTATCCCGTCGCGGCGGTGGACTACGTGAGGAGCCACCCCGAGGTCGTTCATGACGAAATGTTCAACGCGCTCCTCTGGGGCGGTTACATCGAGTTCACGCTCCCCGGACGAAGGCCGTTCATCGACAGCCGTAACGATTTTTACGGGATGGACTTGCTACGCGATTTCGCCGTTGCGGACAACCCCAAACCCGGCTGGGAGGCTATCTTCGCGAAATACGAGGTCGGCTGGACCATCCTGCCGGTGCAACATCCGCTGAATCGCATTTTGGAATTGAGCCCTGGGTGGTCGTTGGTGTTCTCGAACCAGCAAACGCTGGTCTTCTCACGCGCATCATGACAAGCAACATCGCCACCGTCTCGGCCCCTCCGCGGCGCTCTGCCTGGCTGCCAAGCATCGGGCTCTCGCTCTGGCTGATCTTCGTTCTGGCCTTGACGCTCTCGCAGTGGCGGCTGGTCATGATCAACGCCGACGGCGACCCGTGTCTCCACTGGCGGATCGGCCATTGGATGATCGAGCACCGAGCCGTAATCCGTGTCGACGTTTTTTCTCATACGCGCATGAATGCGCCACTGATATCCAAAGAATGGCTCAGTGAAATACTGTTCGCCGCGGCCGGCGACGCGTTCGGGTGGAACGGGGTCGTCCTCCTGTCTGCCGTGTTGATTGCGACATATCTGTGGCTGCTGCATCGACTCCTCATCGCCGAAGGGACCGATCTTATTTTGGCTACGGTGCTGACCCTGCTGGCGACCCTGCCGTGCTCCGTGCATTGGTTGGCTCGCCCACACTTGTTCACGCATTTGTTCGCCGTCGTCTTCACCTGGCAGTTGCGGCTCTTTGATCGCGGCAAGTTGCCGACCCGTTCGTTGCTCGTGCGGCTGCCGCCCTTGATGGTGTTGTGGGTGAATCTACACGGCGCATTTTTCATTGGCCTCGTCATCATCGCCACATTTCTGCTGGGCAACACCGTCGCGCTGTTGACTTGCCAACGCGACGTCAAGCCCAAGGTGAAAAACACGCTGGGCGGCCTCGGGTTGCTCGCGGTCGCGTGTGTGTTGGCCACGCTCGTGAATCCAAGTGGCTGGAAGCTTCCCGCGCACGTCGTCGAATTCCTGCGGGATCCCATGCTCGCCCGTTATGCCAACGAATTTCGCTCCCCCAACTTCCATACTGGCGGTGTGCATGGGTTCGTCATCGAATTGGCGTTGGTGGCGTTGACGCTGGTCCTCCTGCGCCCATCGTTCGGCGCGACGGACGTCGTGGTGATGGGAACTTGGGGATTGCTCGCGTTACTGGCCGCGCGCAACGTGCCAATCTTCGCGCTCGTCATCACCCCGATTCTCGCGGAGTATTGGCAGACGGTCCTGACCAAAGCAGACGCGAGCGGCCGGCTCGAATCTTATCGCCGATTCTCCGCGAAGCTGGCCGCCCGGGATCGCTCTGCCGACGGACGAGCAGCGGCGGCAGTAGCGATCGTCGCCTTGCTGGCCATTATCGCCAAGCCAAGGGTTCTCGGCGGCAATCCTATCATCGAAACCGACCTGCTTACGAATCGGCTTCCCGTGGCGGCCGTACATTTTCTGCACGAGAACCCCAAGCTGGTGTCTGGGGAGATGTTTAACGACTATGGCTGGGGCGGCTACCTCGCCCTAGTCATGCCCGAGCACAAGGTTTTCGTCGATGGCCGCAATGATTTCTACGGCGCCACTCTCATCCAGGAGTTCCGCGACGTAAGCGAAGTGCATACGAACTGGGAAACCGTGCTGCGGAAGTACGGCGTTGGCTGGACAATCCTACCGCGCATCCATCCGCTGAGTGAATTACTGGCCGAGCGGATGGATTGGAGACTGGCTTATGAGGATGATGTTGCCGCAATCTATGCGCGCAGGCCCGAATGAGATGGGATCATCGAATGATATCGGGATCGATCTCGTACTTCTTCAACTTGGCATAGAGCGTCGTGCGGCTGATTTGAAGGGTCTCCGCAGTGCGCTTGATGTTGCCGCCATGTTGGCGAATCGCGTTGACAAGAATCTGTCTTTCCGGCTCGCCAAGCTGATCGGCCAGTGCGGCGGATCCCGCGCCTGGCATCGGTTTCGCTTCGGAAATCCGCTTGGGCAGGTCGGGGGCATCGATAATCGAGGACTTGGCGAGCACTACCGCCTGCAAGACGATGTTTTCCAACTCGCGCACGTTGCCCGGCCAATGGTAGCGGCATAATACCTCGATGGCGGCGTCACTGAAGCCCCGCAAATCCTTGCCGTTTTGACGCGCAAACCGTCGCAGGAACTCCATCGCCAGCAGCGGGATGTCCACCGTGCGCTCGCGTAGCGGCGGCAATCCAATTTCTACAACATTGAGCCGGTGATAAAGGTCCTCGCGAAAGATCCCTTCGGACACGCACGCATCGAGTGGGCGATTCGTCGCGGCGATAATGCGCACATCTACTGAAATCGGCTTGGATCCACCCACGCGCTCAAACGTGCGCGTCTGCAACACGCGCAACAACTTCGCCTGCACGTTGAGATTGATATTGGCGACTTCGTCCAGAAAAAGCGTGCCCGTGTTTGCGCGCTCGAAGCGACCGACGTGACGCTCCACCGCGCCCGTGAACGCACCCTTCTCGTGCCCGAATAACTCGCTCTCCAAAAGCTCGCGCGCCAGAGCGGAGCAATCGAGGGTAACGAACGGTTTGCCATGACGCCCACTCGCCTCGTGAACGGCGCGGGCGACCAATTCCTTGCCCGTTCCCGTTTCCCCGTGGACCAGGACGTTCGCGTAGCTGTCAGCGATCGTTTGGATCAACTCGAAGATGTCCCGCATCTGGGAGTTCTGGCTGATAATTCCGTAAAAACCTTGTACCGGCGTCGCCAACATGCCCCGGCTGTGCGGATCCGCCACCGTCGTGCGGATCATCAGCGTCCCGATTTCCTGCGCCGCCTGCCGCACCCGATCCCGCAGCTTCGTCAGCGCCGCCGCATCATCCGTCTTCTGCAGGTAATCAATCACCCCGAGTTTCGTCGCCTGCACCGCCTGTTCGACGGACGTCTGCGCCGTATGTACGATCACCATCACTCCGGGGTACACCTGCCGAATCTGCTCCAGAAACGCCATCCCACCCACCCCCGCCACATTGATCTCGACGATCGCCACATCAATGCTTCGTGCGTCCAGCAGCAGCATCGCATCCTGAACGGAGTTGGCCGAGAACATCTCGCAATCGTCCTGGATTAAGAGCTCCGACAGCTTGAGGGTCCACGTAGCGTCTTGGTCAACCAGCAGTATTTTCGCTCTTGGCATGTCCAGTCCGTATTCCCGACATGTAAACCT
>JBGPVO010000142.1:0-5033 GCA_041491705.1 Verrucomicrobiia bacterium | reverse complement strand
CCCGTTTCCGGGTCCACTTTGGCCGCCAGACGGTCGCGGGCAATGCCCGCCGCCGGTATGCAAATCGCCGGTGTGCCCATTTCCGCGGTCACCGTATTGTAAACACGGCGACGAAACTCGCCATCCGTGACATTTCCTGTAAACGCATAAAGGCGCGTCGGGCCACTGGTCTTCCCGATGGTTTGTGTCAACTCAATGACGGAGGGGGAGAGATCCACCGCCACCACGCACGACGCCTCGCGGTGGACCAGTTCCTCCATGATGGCGCGACCGATCCCGCTCGCCGCTCCCGTAATCACTGCGATCTTGCCTTGGATTCGCATGTGTATCTCCTTCACTTTGGGATCGGCGCGGGCCCGAAAAGAACCGACCGCGTCGATCCTTTGCTGGAGGAAGCATACACGCTTTAATGCGTTCGTCAAACATTTATGGTGCAGTCGCACAACAATAAATAACGCATACCTGTTGGCATTACCATTGACTTCGGTTGAAATGCGCCGTAGTGTCGTGTGCGTTCGCACAGCGAGTAAGGAGAGCTACGGAAATGCCGAGTTCAGCACCGCCAGACTCCCGACGGTTGGACATCCGCAAGTACGCCAACCGGCGGTTCTACGACGCGACCCACAGCAAGCCTGTTACGCAGGAGGAAATCCACCACTTCATCCGTAACGGCCACGCAGTCCGCGTGACCGACGCGAAAACGGGGGACGACATCACCGTTCGGGTCCTCGCGCAGATCATCCTGGACATGGACGGACCGAAGCTGGCGGTGTTTCCTGTGGAATTGCTCCATCGACTCATTCAATCGAATGAGAAGTTAATGCACGACTTCGTGGACAAGTACTTCAACCAGGCGCTCATGCTTTTCCTCGAATCCCGGCGGAAATTCGATGACCAACTGCGTAGCGCCATCGGGCTCGGAATGACGCCGTCGCAAACTCCGGACTGGGCGCGAATGATGGGGGGGCAGTTTTTGCCGCCGTTCTGGATGAACCCGGCCCAGCAACCCAAGGGCGCGGCCGGGGGGGCAGCCGCGGCGGGTGACCAGACGCAGGAGACGGAACGGACAGTGCAGGAGTTGCAGCAGCAGATCCAGTCCCTTAAACAGGAACTGGCGAACCGCGACGACAAGGCTAGGAAGAAGTCGACCAAGCGACGTCGTCAGCCGCAACGAAAATGAGCCCATGACAAGCGAATTGATCACCACGCCAGACACGGCAATTCTCATGTGCATACGCGGCACGCACCATATGTCACACATGGCTATGTCGCTATAATATGTTTATTACGAACATAATATATCTAGAATTCCGAGTGTCAACAGATGAATTATATTGTTGTGCAAACGCACAAAAAACACTTGACGACTGGTTTCGCGTGAGCTATGGTTCAAGCAAAGGTTCGGGACAGAGTTGCCCGGACGAAGACGAACCAACGAATGGAGGAACGACATGACAACGAAGGCAACAGGGAGTCCCGCGCAATTGCTGGATCAAGCGGCCCAGACTTATTTTGGCGCGGTGAAGAACGGCCTGAGGTTACAGGAAGACATTGCCACGCAGTGGGTGGAACTGTTTCGGAAGGCCGACGGCGGAGAGTATTTGCCCGAGGCGTTTCAACACGCGGTGAAGGAGACGATTCCCCTGGCGCAGAAACAGACGGACGATGCGTTGAAGCTGATCGAGAAGAGCACGCGTCAGAGTCTGGATCTGCTGTCCGATGCATTTGAAGCCGGGGAGGCGTCAACGCCCGCCGAGGCGCAGGCGCGGCTGGAAAAATTGTGGGAGGGTTCGCTGGCTACGCTACGCGACAACGCCGAGGCCATGGTACACGCGAATGCGCGCTTGATGGAATCGTGGGCGGCCATTGCGAAGAAGAACGTCGCACGTGTGACGCCCGCGGCTGCCAGAGCCAAGGCCGCGTAGGCGCGCTAACGCCGAGGCATGACGATCGCACCGAGCCGGAGTGCCGTGCGCGCCCCGGCTCGTGCGGCCGCGCCCGAGGGCAACGGCAAGCGCCCGCGTGTGCATACGGAGAACCAAGAAACAGAAGGAGAACGTCATGATTAAGGATATTTATCTGGCGGGCGGCGTGCGGACCGCCATCGGCAGCTTTGCCGGGGCCTATGCGGAGGTGCCGGCGCCGGTTCTTGGGAGCACGGTCATCAAGGCCGCGCTGAAGCGGGCCAATGTGCCGGCCGGCGAGGTTGACGAGGTCATTTTCGGCAATGTCATTGGCGCAGGACTCGGCCAGAACGTCGCCCGTCAGGCGGCGATTGGCGCGGGGCTCAGTGTGAGCGTGGGCGCCACCACCATCAACAAAGTCTGCGGCAGCGGATTGAAATCCGTGATGCTGGCGGCGCAGGCGATCCAGTGTGGCGACGCCGAGGTGATCGTCGCGGGCGGGACGGAGAACATGAGCCGCGCCCCGTACCTGCTGGACAAGGCGCGCTCGGGCTACCGTCTGGGAGACGGCACGCTCGCGGATGCCGTGATTCGGGACGGGCTGTGGGATGTGTACAACAACCTGCACATGGGCACATGCGGGGACCAGTGCGCCGCCAAGTATGGCATCACGCGCACCCAACTCGACGACTACGCCGTGGCGAGTTTCAAGCGCGCGATCAAGGCCCAGGAAGAATGCATCTTCAGCAAGGAAATCACCCCCGTGGAGATCACCGACCGCAAGGGCACGGTCGTGGTGGACAAGGACGAGGGCCCGGCGAAGTTCAATGAAGAGAAACTGCGCAAACTGAAACCGGCATTCGGTGGGGGCGGGACGGTGACCGCCGGCAACGCGTCCAGCATCAACGACGGCGCGGCGGCGATTGTCGTTGCCTCGAAGGAAAAGGCCAAGAAGATGGGCGTGCAACCCCAGGCGAAGATCCTGGGCTACGCGACTTTTTCGCGCGAACCGCTGTGGTTTACGATCGCACCGGTCGGGGCCATCGACCTGCTGATGAAGAAGTTGTCGCTGAAAGTGGCGGACGTCGATTTGTTCGAGATCAACGAAGCGTTCGCTGTTGTCGCTTTGGCCACGATGGGCGAATTGGGGCTTCCTCATGAGAAGGTCAACGTGCATGGCGGGGCGATCGCGCTGGGCCATCCCATTGGCGCCAGCGGCACGCGTGTGCTGGTCACATTGTTGAACGCGCTGCAACAGCGCGGCGGGAAGATCGGGATCGCGTCGCTGTGCATCGGCGGCGGCGAAGCCGTGGCCATGGCCGTCCAGCGGCTGTGATAGCAGCCGATGCGGAGGAACGTGACCGTGAGTGATCCGGAAGACGGGAACCAACAGCAGACGGATTCGTTCAAACAAAACGCCGAGATGTTCACCAAGTTCTGGACGGACTTCGCGAACAAGATGGCCGTGGCGGGTTTCGCGGCCGCACCAGGGGCCACGCCGCCGGACGCGACGCGGCAGGTGCGGGGCGCGATGTTCAAGGCCATGGGCGAGGCCTGTGATGAATTCATGCGCTCGCCGCAGTTCCAGGAGATGATGAAGCAATCCCTGGCCCATTCGATCCAATTCCGCAAACAACTCAACGAGTGGCTGGGCCAGATGCAGCACGAATTCCAAGGGACGTCGCGACAGGACCTGGATGAATTGATGCAGGTAATGAAGCATCTGGAGCACCGGATGTCCGACGGCTTCGACCGTCTCTCCGCGCGGTTGGATGCGCTTGAAAAGCGGCCGGTAAAAGGCGCGCCCCGGGTCACCTCACCCCACATCAGATCGCGGGGCGCGCCGGCGCGGGCACGCCGAAGGAGCAAGTCATGATGAACGCGCCCGAACCGAACGGCGCAGGGGATCCCTGGGTGCAAGGCCAGACGGCGGCCATCGACGAGACGTTCCAGAATCTGCGGCGCATGTCACGGTTGCCGATGCTCTGGCAGCGGGCACAGCGCGTCAAGAAGGGCGCGACCCCGTCGGAGGTCGTGTACGAAGAAGACCGGCTGAAACTGTTGCACTACGTCACCGATCAGCCTCCGAAATTCAAGACGCCGCTGGTGTTCGTCTTTGCGCTGGTCAACCGCCCGTACATCCTGGACCTGATGCCGGGTCGCAGTGTGGTCGAACACTTCGTGCGGGCCGGTATGGACACGTACCTGATCGATTGGGGTACGCCCACGCATGCCGACCGGCACCTTACACTGGACAGTTACGTGAATGGCTACATGGTCAACGTCATGGAGCACGTGGCCGAACGCACCGGGAGTCCACAGGTCAACATCCTCGGCTATTGCATGGGCGGGACGATGAGCGCCATGTTCACCGCGCTGCACCCCGAACGCGTGAAGAACTTCATCCTGCTGGCGGCAGGCATTGATTTCGCCACCCGCGACAGTCTGCTGAACGTGTGGACCGATCCCCGCACGTTTGACGTGGATAGTTTCGTGGACGCCTTTGGGAATTGCCCGGCGGAGTTCCTCCAAGCGTCCTTCCTCATGCTCAAGCCCGTGGCTAATTTCATCGAGAAGCCGATCAACTTGATCGAGCACGTCGACGACGACAAGTTCGTGGACGACTATCTCACGATGGAGACCTGGCTCAACGACAACATTGCGGTGCCGGGCGAGGTGTATCGGGAATTCGTCAAATACCTGTATCAGCAGAACCTGCTCGTCAAAAACCAGCTCCCCGTGGGGCGACACCTCGTCGATCTGCGGCGGATCATGTGTCCCGTGCTCAATCTGATGGCGACCAAGGACGATCTGGTGCCGTGCGCCCAGAGTGAGCCATTCAACGATCTGATCGGCTCGACGGACCGGAAAACGCTGAAGCTGGCGGCAGGGCATATCGGTCTGGCAGTGGGGTCACGAGCACAGCGCGAAATCTGGCCCCAAGCCTGCGAGTGGCTGGCCCAACGCAGTGAGCCGATCCATCCTGCCCGCCGTCGTGCGCCACGCCGCAAGAAGCGGTAGATCAGACGAACTTGTACGGGCTGGATTCACCCAGAAGACGCAACTTATCCCCGGAGTGCGCGAAAACGCGTAGGTTTGCGACAGGTTACGCCAAGAACGCAACTGCGT
>JBGPVO010000141.1:0-5059 GCA_041491705.1 Verrucomicrobiia bacterium | reverse complement strand
GGCGTACCTGCTGGCGCGGGCGACGGACACGATTGCCGACACGAAGGCCGTGCCGCGCGCCAAGCGCATCCTGGCGTTGCAACAACTCCAAAACCTCTCGTATGTGCCGGAGTTGGGCACGATCGCGGACCAACAAACCTCCGCGGCCGAAAAACAATTGCTGGAGCGACTGGAGGACTGCGTGGTCGCGCTGGGGCAGTTTGACGAAGCCGACGGCCGTCGCATCCAGGAGTTGCTGAAGACCATCATCGGCGGGCAGATCTTCGACCTGCAGCATTTTCCCGGGGAGACGGAGAAGGAATTGGTCGCGCTGTCGAACGACGAGGAACTGGATCGCTACACGTTCATGGTGGCGGGCTGCGTCGGCGAATTCTGGACGAAGATGTGCGTGGCGCATTTGGCGGCGTTGCGCGACTGGGACGTGGATGAAATGTGCGCACTCGGCGTCCGTTTTGGCAAAGGTCTGCAACTGGTGAACGTGCTCCTCGACATTCCGAAGGACCTGCGGATTGGTCGTTGCTATTTGCCGGTGAAAGAGCCGCAGGCGTTGCTCGATCCGCGAAACTTCGACGCCGTTCGCAAGGTCTACGCGCGCTGGCTCGATACGGCGGGCGAACACCTCGACGCCGGCTGGCAATACACGATGGCCATTCCCCGCGGACAAACACGGCTGCGCCTCGCGTGCATCTGGCCGATTTGGATCGGATTGATGACCATCGCCCGGTTGCGCAGCGAAAATCCTCTCGACCCGGCGCGCCGCATCAAGATTTCGCGCGGCGAAGTGTATGGTGTCATGGCGCGTTCCCTCCTTGTGTGCCGCAGCGACAATGCGCTGAATCGACGGTATAAGTTGCTGCGCACTGCGGCAGCAGCTTAGCACTTGAAAAAGCTCCGACTCGCCCTATGATGACCCAGCTATGTTTACGGGTACATATACGGCATTGGTCACGCCCTTCACGAAGGACGGGAAGGTGGACGAACCGCGGCTGCGGCAGATTGTGGAGCAACAGATCGCCGCGGGCATCGATGGCGTCGCCCCGTGTGGAACAACGGGCGAGTCGCCGACGCTCGACCACGAAGAACACAATCACGTCATCGAACTCGTGGTGAAGTTTGCGGCGAAGCGGTGCAAGGTGATCGCGGGGACAGGGTCGAACTCGACGGACGAGGCGATTTTCATGACGCGGTACGCGAAGAAGGCGGGCGCGGACGCGTCGTTGCAAGTGGCGCCTTATTACAACAAGCCGACACAGGCCGGCCTGTATGCGCACTTCCGCGCGATTGCCGAAGGGGCGGACATTCCGCTGATACTTTACAACATTCCCGGACGCTGTGCCGTGGACATCGCGAACGAAACGACGGCGCGCTTGCGGCGGGATTTGCCAAAGCACATCGTCGGACTGAAGGAAGCGACGGGCGTGGTGGACCGCGTCAGCCAGTTGCGGGCAATGGTCGACCGCGAGTTCTGCATTTTGTCGGGGGACGATTCGCTGACGTTGCCGATGATGAGTGTCGGCGCGGTTGGGGTGATCAGCGTGGCGTCCAACGTGATGCCGCGCGAGGTGACGGAGATGACCCATGCCGCGTTGAAGGGCGATTTCGAGCGCGCGGCGCGGATCCACGCGAAACTGTTCCCGATTTTCAAAGACCTCTTTTGCGAAACGAACCCAGTTCCCGTGAAGGCGGCGATGGCCATGATGGGCCTGATTGAGGAGACGTATCGTCTGCCGCTGGTGCCGATGAGCGACGCCAATCGCGCGCAATTGAAGAAGACGCTGCAAGCCCTCGGCTTGGTGAAGGCGTGAGTCCCGTCAACATCATCATCTGCGGCGCCAAAGGCCGGATGGGGCGGACACTGGTTGCTTGTGCCCAGAGCGATCCCGAATTGCAGATGGCCGGGGAAATCGATCTCGGCGACGACCTGGCAAAAGTCATTGACCGCGCCGATGCGATTGTGGATTTTTCCGTGCGCGAAGCGACAGTGATGGTTGCGAAACTCGCCGCCGACCACAAGAAGGCGCTGGTGATCGGCACGACCGGGCATAGCAACGACGAAAAAGCCGCCGTGCGCGCGATGGCGAAAGCGATTCCCATCGTGTGGTCGGCAAACTTCAGCACCGGCGTCAACGCGTTGTTTTGGATGACGCAGAAAGCCGCTGAGATCGTCGGCGACGACTGGGAAGCCGAGGTCGTTGAGACCCATCACACGGCGAAAAAGGACGCGCCGAGCGGCACGGCGAAGAAGCTGCAGGAAATCTTGAAACAGGTCCGCGGCAAGGACGCGCCCGCTCACGCGCTACGCATCGGCGACGTCGTCGGCGACCACACGGTCACGTTCGGCACGCCGGGGGAACGCATCGAGCTGACTCATCGCGCCAGCAGTCGCGAAGCGTTTGCGCGGGGCGCGCTTCGGGCGGCCAAGTGGGTCGTGAAACAGAAGCCGGGACTCTATGACATGCAGGACGTGTTGGGGCTTCGATAGTCAATTGAACTGCCACGTGACGCTACGAGAAAGCATGTGAAACGAGAGCTGATCATCGGATGCCTGGCCATCGCCGTGTTTTCTTCGTGTTCGACAGCCAGCCATCTCGGACGCAATGAATTGGCGTCGCAGAGTCCGCGCGCCCCGGAGATTCGCAAAGCCTTGAACCAGACGGTGATTCCCCAGGTGGATTTGGAGAACGTGACGGTGGAGGATGCGATGAGGGCGTGGGCCGAAGCGAGTCGGACGCAGCATCGCTTGCATTTCCGGTTTGAGTTCATCATCTCCCCGACCATGGCCCCCATGCAGTCAATGACGCAGGGCGCGCCAGCCGTTGTGGCGCCCACGGCCTCGCCACAAAGAGTGTCCCACGTGACCGTGCGTCGAAAGAACATCACCTCCGAGCGGCTGCTGGACGAGATTTGTCAGCAATCGAATTATGTCTGGACCATCATGGGCCGGGTTATCGTGATCAAACCGCGTAGCTCAACTACTGGCACTCAATCATGAAAGTCGGGTTCGGGCTGGGTTCGAATCTGGGCGATCGGCTGCAGCACTTGCAGCAGGCAAAGGCGTATCTGCTGAGCTTGTCGAAAGAGGCGTGGCACATTGCCTCGCCGCTCTACGAGACCGAGCCGGTCGGTTGCCCGCCAAATTCGCCGAAGTTTCTCAATGCGGTGCTGGAAATCGAGTTTGACGGGGCGCCCAAGACGCTGCTGAAAAAGATTGCGGCGTACGAAGTGGCGCACGGACGCAACCGCGACCTGCCCAAGAACGCCGCGCGCTCGATAGACATCGACATTTTATACATCAGCGAGAAAGAGATTCTGGAAAAGGATCTCGTCGTGCCGCACCCGCGGATGGCGGAACGGCGGTTTGTGTTGCTGCCACTGTCGACGATTCGGCCCGAGATGATCGTGAAGGGCACGGGCAAGACCGTGCGGATGCTGTTGCGCGAATTGCCAGGGGGAGATGGAGAGGTTAGATTCGTCCAGCAGGATTGGTGAACCCGTCATGAACGAGCACAAGCTGAACATCCACACGTTGCAGGCCATGAAGCAGCGCGGGGAGAAGATCGCGGCGTTGACGGCCTACGATTATTTTACGACGAAGATCATGGATGAGGTGGGTGTGCATCTCATCATGGTCGGAGATTCCTTGGGCATGGCGGTGCTCGGGTACGAAAACACGCTGCCGGTCACGATGGAAGAAATGATCCATCACACGAAAGCCGTGGCGCGCGCCAAACCACAGGCGTTGCTCGTCGCCGACATGCCGTTCATGAGCTATTCGACGGTGCGCACGGCGCTGGAGAATGCCGGGCGCCTGACCCAGGCTGGCGCCGAGGCGGTGAAACTGGAGGGCGGCGAATCGATCATCGAGCAGGTGCGCGCACTGGTCGCTGCGGGAATCCCCGTGCTGGGTCATATCGGCCTGTTACCGCAGTCGATCCTCGAAACCGGCGGTTACAAGATCCAGGGGCGCACACCACAATCGGCGGAACGGCTGTTGCGCGATGCGAAAGCGCTGGAGCAAGCCGGCGTCTTCGCGATGGTCGTCGAGGGAACGGCCGCGGGCGTGGCCGAGCAGGTGACCAAGTCCGTGACGGTGCCGACCATTGGCATCGGCGGCGGTGCACATTGCGACGGACAGATTTTGGTGAGCAACGATATGCTCGGGCTGTTCACGCGGTTTACGCCGAAGCACGTGAAGCGTTACGCGAACCTCGCGGAGGAAATGCGCAAGGCGTTCGCGGCCTACAAGCGCGAAGTTGAGACGGGGGAATTCCCCGGTGAAGAGCAAACTTTTCGTTAACGTTGCGTTGTTCCTCATAATACTCTGTGCCATCAGCCGCTCAGGGCGAGCGGAGTTTTCTGCTGGCGCGCAAGCGTCAACGCCAACCACGCATGAAGCATGGGAGCTCTTTCGCCGTAACGATTTTCAGGGCGCGTACACGATGTACGTTCAGATCGCCTCCAAGGCGGCTGCCGAAACGAATTGGGTCGATGGCTGCAGGGCAGAGTGGACGCTGGGCGAGATTGCGGAACGACTCGGGCAAGTCGAGGCGGGGCAGATGCACTATGAACGGGCGCTTAGTTTTTTGCACGACGCACCCTCAACGGATTTCTTGCGAGCAAAGCAGGAAGAGCTTGGACTGCTCCCAAACCTTGCGTGGGCTTACGAACGGGAAGGCAAGATGGGCTGCTGCGCCTTTGCGGCCCACATGGACGCCGCCGCGCTTCTCGATCTATTCTGGGCTGCAATTCAAGATGCGAAAGGAAAGTCCAGTTCTCCCGGCCGCGGTTTCTCGTTGGATGTTCGGACATTCGTGTTCCTCACCTACGCGACCAGTGAACAAGCAGAGTGGCTGCAGCGCGTCGGACAATTTGAAGCCGCTGAACAGGCCCTGCGCACCCTGCTCGTCGAACTTGAGCAACGTCATCAGGTTCAAGAGATAGGAGTCGTCCAGTGGGAATTGGCCAGACAGATCGCCTTCTTCGAACGTTTCGACGAGGCGACGGCGCTCGGGCAAACCATGGCGGCCGTGCCACCAGAGCAGCGGCAACCTGATACGGG
>JBGPVO010000140.1:0-5129 GCA_041491705.1 Verrucomicrobiia bacterium | reverse complement strand
GCGGATTCTTCGCGTGAAGTTGCAGCGGAATGGCGCGAATGGTCTTGAGATTGGCGGTGATGTCGTCGCCCGTGGTGCCATCGCCGCGCGTCGCGCCGATGGCAAGTTTGCCATCGTCATACCGCACGGCAATCGATACGCCGTCGATCTTCGGTTCGAGGACATATTCGCTTGTTTCGTCGGGCAGAAGTTTGCGGACGCGTTTGTCGAACTCGCGCAATTCGTCGACGCTGTACGTGTTGTCGAGCGACATCATGGGCACGGCGTGGCGGACGCTCTTGAATTCCTTGAGCGGTTGGCCGCTGGCGCGCTGGGTAGGCGAGTCAGGCGTGATGAGGTCGGGATGTTGTTGCTCCAACGACTTGAGTTCGGCGTACAGCTTATCGTATTCACGGTCGGAAACCTCAGACCGCGCCTCGACGTAGTAGAGGTGGTCGTGGTGGCGGATCTGCTCGCGCAGTTCAGCGATTCGTTTTTTGGCTTCGGCGTGATTCATAAGCTGCGTAGACAACGACGGCCAACGCGCCCCCGGCCGTATCGGCTACCCAATCCCATACGTCGCATGTGCGATTCGGCACAAACCGCTGGTGAAACTCGTCCGAGGCACCGTAGACCGACGTGATCAAGATAGCCAGCAGTGCGGTCTTTGGCAATGTCCGCGCGCCTGCCCGTCGCAATGCATCGGCCACCAACAGTCCGAGCAGGCCGTAGGCGCCGAAATGTTCCACCTTGTCAAAGTTCCAGATGTTCGGCGCAATCTCGGGAAGTGTCGGCTGTGCCGACAGAAAGGAAATCGTCGCGGCCCACAGGATCGCAGGCAGCCAGGCGAGGAATTTGCGGGGCGCGGTCATCAACCGGCGGCGATGATGGCGCAGGGTGAGGAACGCCACAAGCCAGAAGTATTTCGCTATTGTTTGCCGCCGCGGACTTCCGTACACTGCTGCGGCGCAAGGAGGCGCACACATGTTCAAGAGCGTGGCTCGTTCCAGGCGGGCAAGTCGACTGCTCGGGACAACGCATTTTGTCGTCCTCAGCAATTTTTTGCGGTCGGGTATCGTGGACTTTCTCGGTTCCCGGCCGGACCGCGCGGCCAGTGTGGATGAGGTTGTCGATTTCTATTTTGCGACCGCGACACCCGCGACCACCGAAGACATCGATTTGTTGCAGCAGTACTACAAGGGCGCCGCGCAACCAACAAAGACCGAGTTCCTTCGCTTCCTCATCGAACGGGCGAGCTGGCTGAAGGAGCGCCGCAAGGAAGTGAGATTCGAAGCGCCTGAGGGGCATGATTGGAATCCGCTCGTCCGCGGACTGCATGCGAAGTACGACGCGCAGTTCCCGGGCAATGATCCGGCCAAGCGCGGCGCGGCCCGCGCGCATTGGGACAACTTCCTCACGATGGCAGACGCGTTTGGCATCACCAGCTACGAGGGCGGCCGTGTGCGGCTTTCCGAGAGCAAATTGGCGGGACTGCAGCGTGAGTTGGAATTGTTCGGCGACGGGTACTACGGAGTGGACGATTTGCTGGGGGTGCTGCTGAAAGTCGAGGCGTTGCGCGGAGAGACGAGCTGGATCGTCCGTCCGCCGCCGTTTATGCTGGAGACGTGCGACGCGCTGGCGCGGCGGATCGGAATCGATTCGTACTGGCGGTTTTCGCCCCGGTTGCGCGAGGGCGGCTGCCGCGTGCTGGACCTGGCGTGTGGCAGCGGCATCTACTCCAATGCCTTCGCGGAGAAGGGAAACCGATGCGTGGCGGTGGACCTGACGCCGTGGGTGTTCTACCGCGCATTTTTGGGGGCGCGGGAGGGCGTGCAGGTGGAGTGCTGCGACATGAACGCGATGCCCGAGCGGGTCACTCGCGAGCCGTTCACGCATGTGATATGCAACATTGCGGCGCACCACTTCAAGGACCGTCCCGCGCTGTTTGCGAAGTTGAAGGAGCGGCTGGGCAAGGGCGGCGAAATATGCGTGTTGAACTTCGATTATTCACTGCATCATTGGTCGAGGTGGAACCCGATTGCCCTGTTGAAACGACGGTTCGCGGCGCAGATCCACTACAACTGGACCGTGCTGGAGTTTGACCGGGGCGGCGTTGATTTCATTTCCCCGCAGGACGTGGCGAATGATCTGCAGAAGGCGGGCTTTGCGGCGACGATCCACGTGTGCGGGGCGCTGCGGGAATTGTTCCTGGTGCGCGGCATCAAACCGGAGGCGACATGATGACACCGACATGGTTCGTGGCTGGTTTCCTGGTTGTCGTGGTGGCGGAACGAATGCGTGCGACGTTTACGAAGCACGGGGTTGATTCCGGCCAGAAACAGATGAGCTGGTCGTTGTACGGCTTTTACACGTTGTACACGTTGATCGTGGTCGGATCGTTTGCCGAACGCTGCCTGGTGCAGCGCCCGTTTGTCGTCTGGATCAGCGTGGCAGGGGTGGTGATGTACGTGTTCTCGACGATCCTGCGGAACACGGCCATCCGCGCGCTGGGAAGGTTCTGGAGCCTGCAGATTGAAATCCGCCAGCAACATCAGTTGGTGCGCGAAGGGGTCTATGGGTATGTCCGTCATCCCATTTACGCGGCGATCGTGCTGGAAGTCCTGAGCATCCCGCTGGTGGCGCAGGCGTGGTGGACGCTGTTGTTCGCCCTGTGCACGCACGTGCCATTGCTGATGTTCCGGTTGTCGCGGGAGGAGAAGGCGATGGTGGACAAGTTTGGCGACACGTACCGCCAGTATCAGCGTGAGGTTGGGGCGCTATGCCCACGGCTGCGGGGCATGAAACGGCGGGCCAATTTGATGTGAAGAGTCGATGACGCGCCTTTACTACTACGTGGTGCTTGCGAACGCGCTGGTGGCGCTGGCGGTCGCGGTGTCGGTTTTGTGGAAGAGCCGCTACCAGACGGAAGGCAAGCTGTTGGGCATGGCGATGATCGTGGTGGCGACGTGGTTGGCCCTGTTTGCGCAATATTACCGCGCGATGCCCCCAGCGAAGGCGATCTGGTGGGCGCACCTGACCGTCACGGCGGCCATTGCCTTCCAACCCGTGCTGTTCCATGCGTTGTGTTGTATTGCCGGCCGCGCGCGTAGTCTCCGCTGGTGGCATGCGATCCCGTACGCGGCGGCGGTGGGATTGCTGTTGGTGGTGTGGCATGGGGGGATCATCACCGGACTGCGTCGCGTCCCGTACATGGACCATTACGTGTCCTATAACCGGCACTGGTACGGAATTCTGGGGGCGCACCTGGTGGTGTGGCAGGTGGTGGCGGCGGGATTGTTGTGGCGGGCGGCGAGGCAGGCGGTTGGGTATCGGCGGACGCAGTTGGTGTACTTTACGACGGCGTGGATGGTGGTGTTCCTGACGGCGCACCTGACAATCATCCCGGTCGAGTACAACATCAACGTCCAGCCGGTCGGATTCTTCGTGTTGCCGGTGAACCTGGCACTGCTGGCATACGTGTTCAGCCGGGCGCGCCTGTCGGACTTCAACGTCGTGATCGCGCGGGTGTTGATGTACACGGTGACGATGGTGGTGGTGGCGGGGGTGTTGCTCGTCTTCCTGGCCGGCATGGCGGTGGTGGCGCCGGGATTCATGAATCAGGCCCAGCTGATGTTCGCGTTCATGATGTCGATGGCGATCAGCGTGGGGCTGACGGTCAGCCTGCCTAAATTGCTGCCGCGGGCGGAGCGGATGATGCAGGAACGGCTGTTCGGCGGGCGGTCTGGTTACCAGGATGCGCTGGCAGGATTGGTGAGGGAGTTGAGCGTGCTGCCGACCATCGACCAGATCTTGAGCACGGTGGCGACGACGGTGCATGCCCAAATGCAAATATCACGCGTGCTGGTGCTCATGCAGGATCCACTGTCAGGTGATTACAAAATAGCGGCGGAAAGTGGCTTGGGCCCGGGCGAGGATGCCGACGCGCTGATTTTGAAGGAGGACGCAGCGATCGTCAAGTGGCTGATGGGCAACAAGGATGCGCTGGTGCGGGACGAAATGCAGCGTCGCGTGGCCACCTGGCTCCGGCAGCATTTGGAAACGGAGTTGAACCAGTTCAAGGTCGCGGTCTGCATGCCGATGATCGTTGACGGTCGCCTGGTTGGCTTGATCGGCCTAGGCGAGAAGTTGAATCGTGACATGTTTTTTGTGAGCGACTTACGGCTGCTGGAAACGCTCGCCAGCGAAGTCGCACTCGCCGTGAAGTACCGTCGCATGGAGGACGAAGTGTTTCGAAAGAACCGCCTCATCGAACTCGGCACCATCGCCGCGGGCGTGGCGCACGAAATCCGCAATCCGCTCGCGTCCATCAAGACGTTTGCGCAGTTGATGCCGGAGCGCATGGACGACCCTGAGTTCAAGTATGAATTTAGCAAGCTCGTGTTGAAGGACGTGGACCGCATCACCAAGGTTGTTGAGAGCATGTTGGCTTTTGCGCGGCCGGCGCAGGTGAACATCAAGGAACAGCCCTCGAACGATCTCGTTGAGGAAGCGATTCTGTTGGTTCAACCGCGTCTGAAAGCCAAGCGGATCGAGTTGACCCGCGCATTTCACGAGAATCCGATTGTCAAGGTGGACAAACACCAGATTCTACAGGTATTGGTCAACCTGTTGAGCAACGCCGCCGACGCACTGCAGGAGCAAGGCAAAATCCGCGTTGCCACGGGTGTGAGCCAACTCGATCTCGCCGGGGGCGGAAACGGCAACCGAAGTTTCGCGGTCATAGAGGTTTCCGATAACGGCCCCGGCATTCCAGCCGCCGTGCGCAACCGCCTTTTCGACCCGTTTTTCACCACGAAGAAGGAAGGGACGGGCCTGGGTCTGTCCATATCCCAGAAGATCGTTCGCGACCACGGCGGAGCCATCACGGTTTCCAGCGTCGAGGGCAAAGGTACCACCTTCCACGTCAATCTTCCCCTGACATAGAATCTCGCGGACAAAATTGTCCGCCAAGCCAATAAAGTTCTTTACTACAAGGGCGGGATTCGTGTATTCTCCGATGTGGGGAGCCTTGTCTGAAGGAGGCCGGCAGAATACGCCGAGCCGGATGTGGACGTTTTTGTCCCCTGTTCGCGTAAGACAGGAATGTAGTCGATGAAGACACGCCGAGTCGTAATCACGGGAATTGGTGT
>JBGPVO010000139.1:0-5130 GCA_041491705.1 Verrucomicrobiia bacterium | reverse complement strand
CTATGGATCTTCGTCGTCTCCAGCGCCTCGTCGAGCGTTGTCTGAGGCATGACCGTCGGCACGCGTCTCGCCAGCAACGTCTTGCCGCTGCCCGGCGGACCGATCATCAAGATGTTATGTCCGCCCGCCGCAGCGACTTCCAGCGCCCGCTTCACGTGTTCCTGCCCCTTCACATCGACGAAATCGATATCGTAACTGCGCTGTTGCTGGAAAATCTGCGACGGATCTTCGCGGAACGGCTGCAGTTCACGCTTGCCCGCCAGAAACTCCGCCACCTCGCGCAGGTTCTTAGCAGGATACACGTCAATGCCCTGCACCACCGCCGCTTCCGGCGCGTTGTCGGCGGGAACGATCAGCCCGCGTTTCTTCTGTTCGCGCGCGCAAATCGCGATCGGCAGCACGCCGTTGACGCTACGCACTTCGCCGCTGAGCGCCAGCTCGCCCACGATGGCAAACTCGTTGAGATTCGGCGCGACCAGTTGCTCGTTGACAGCCAGAATCCCAATGGCGATCGGCAGGTCGAAACTCGGCCCCTCCTTCTTCACATCCGCCGGCGCCAGATTGATCGTCGTCCGGCCCATCACGTACTTGAACCCGCTGTTCTCGATGGCGGTCTTGACCCGGTCCCGCGACTCCTTCACCGCCGCGTCCGGCAAGCCCACGATGATGACCGCCGGCTGCCCCCAACCCGCGTTCACCTCGATCTCGATGGGATAGGAATCGATACCCAGCACCGCCGCCGAATGAACCTTGGCAAGCATGGCTGGCCATTGTAGGACAGGCATCTTGCCTGTCCAGCCATTAGTATTGGCCTCACGCACACGCTCCGCTCGGCCGTGGCGTCGTTTGTAGCGTGCTAAAGTTCGCAGGTCTTTGCGCCGCCGTCCTCCGTTCGGCAAAGCTCTCCGCCTCACGGGGCGTTGTCGCGCGACCGCGTTTGCGCCAGCACCGCTACTCGCGGGGCCCATGCCCAGCCCTGCCCCGTCATCAGGACAGATTCTTCAGGGAGCTGACTGCCTTTTCCGCATCGTCCGCGGTGTCCAACGCCAGATACGCGACGAAGTTCCCGCCGAGAGCCGCAGCCGAAAGTCCCCGCAGATTGATTCCGGCGTCGGCCAGTGCCTTTGCCATCTGGGTGCCCAACCCCGGCCGGTCGGCTCCTTCGACGCGCACCGAGTGCAGGCTCCCGGTCTGCAGGAAGCCCGCATTCGTAGCTGCCTTGGTCTGCGCTTCGCCCTTCAACGGAGTCACGAAAACCACGCCCTTCCCTGGCTGCTCAGGTGCCCGACGGGCGACAACGAACTCCAAATTTGCCCCCGCCCCGGACAAGGCTGCCAGTTTTCCCAACAGGCCGCCCACTCGATCCTCGATGGTCGTCGCCCACACATCCACCTTTGTCACTTTGAGGTTCATCACCGACCTCCTTCTGGTTGATGATTCGTTTCCCCAACGCCCACACCCGCGGGCGTCAGGCGTTCGGACGCACTTGCCTCATTCTGCCGGAACGTAGTCCTTGCGGCGGAGAATGCAACTCGGCGACATCGCCGTCTGGGGGTCAACGCATGGAGGGGTCGCGGTCGCGTCTCTGCCCTTTTTGTATTCACCCGATCTCAATGGGATAGGAATCGATGCCGAGTACCGCCGCCGAATGAACCTTGGCAAGCATGGTTGTTTCTTTCAACCGAAACGCTGTCGCAAGTCTAATGCGTTTTATGGCGCCACTGTCCGCAGGTCGGTGGGACAATTCGTGAACCGCCAAGCCGGCGGGGCCGTGGCGGGACGATGTCGGTGTCCGCAGCTGCGCGGTGAGTGGCCGGTTGGATGACGGCAGGGCTTCGTCCGGCAACGACTACTGGAGAGGCATCAACGCCGATCGGTCTTCTCGAAGCTACGCCGATCAGGATGGCTGCAAAAGACACAATTGCCGAACCGCAGCACATACTCGAAACAGTTCGGGTTTTCCACCAGGCAAACTGCGAACGGGAGTGAGGTTCCAAGATGCTGTGTCCGACATATTTCCGGATCCGGAAGACGCCTCTGATTGCTAACCGTGTTGTCAGTCATGGTCTTACCGCCCGTTTCTCTCAACTCTCGCTGCTCACACACAGCATTCGGCTTGCCGTTAGGGCGACAAATTGAGCGCACCCGAGGAACCGTCGGCACATGAATGAGTTATGACAATCCTCAAGGTCTGTCAGGTGGGTGGCCCCGAGGGCGCTGAACGACAGCCTGTCAGCCAGCCCCTGACTCGTAAACAGTTCGTCGTCGCGAGGCGGCAACTGGGTATCCCGGAGGAAGTCAAGGCGGGGCGAATTGCCCGTTGGGACAATCAACCAATCGTAGGCAAGATTGGCCTGGAGGCAGACCATGACCAACGCAGAGATCAAACCAGCAGGCCAGACGGAGACCAAACCCGTTGACAAGGCGGAGACCAGACAGGCAGGCAAGGGCTCAAAACGTCGGCCTTTCAAGTCGAAGCAATTCGCTGCGAATTGTGAGGCGATCCACTGGGGTAAAGGGCAATCCAAGAGACCTAAGCGTTAAGGACCGGCCTGGTCTTCTTTCTCGTACCCGCCCGCTGCCGCAGTACCTCGCCACCAGTTCTACCCCGCAAGTTCTGCCACCAAGATCACTTGCTGTTCCTACAATTGGGCTTACGTTACAGTGGAGAGTCGGGGGCGATGTGAGGGTTGCCAGAATAGACAGACCAGTGTCATTCGGAACTCGACTCTCCTTTCACTTCCCCCGCCGGTTCTGCCGTCGAGGAGACAAGCTCTTGACGAAACCTTGGTAAACAGGGGAGTTTCCAGGTTCTCAGGCTAATTCAACTCTGCCGGTGCCAGATTGATCGTCGTCCGGCCCATCACGTACTTGAACTCGCTGTTCTCGATGCCCATCTTGCCCGTCATCGCGGTTACCAATCTCTGGCCGCTTTTACTTGTATGGGGATGCGATGTCTCGCGATCCTGATTGCCGTCATATCCCTTTTAGCCGACCGACTTCTCGCTGCGCCGACCGGGCTGCGCGTGGCGATCTACAGCGGGACGGGCGCGAACGCGGATACGACCCTCGCGTTGTATCGTGCGGTCGCGGCGATCGGTCACACACCGTTGGCCATCACGAAAGCCGACATCGTCAACGGCCGGCTCTCGACGACGAACTTCAACGCGTTCATTATCCCGGCGGGCGAGGACGGCAAGCGCTGTTGTGCCGGGCATTTCTCCGACGTCGACGACCTCGGCGCGCTCGCCGAGGACAACGCCATCCGCGCCTACCTCAACGCGGGCGGCGGCGTCGTGGGCATCGAAGCCGGCGCATTCTACTCCTCGAAGAACGGGGGCACGCTCGACATCTTCCTCGGCAACTTCACCGATACACAACCCATCCCGGCCAGGCAGACCTACACCATCGTGGACCCGGCGTTCGGTAACGGCGTGCAGGTAGCGTGGCAATCGGTTGGCGGCGGCTATTTCTCATCGTTGCCGACCAACGCCGTGGTGGTCGCCCGCAACACCGCCACCCAGCCGGTCATCGTCCGCGCGCCGTACGGCGCCGGCCGCGTGGCGTTGACGGCGCCGTGCCTCGAATTGCGCGGCGATTCGGAGGACGACTGGACGATTTGGGACAACTGGGCGATGGGCGGCGTGCATTCGAACTCCGTCGGCGCGTGGAAGTTGCTCGGCCGGCTCATCAACTGGGCTGCGACCGGCGATTCGTCCGAGCCGACGGTGTCACCGGCGCCGAATCCGACCGGAGCGCGCGTGGCGGTGGTGGCCACTCACACCAGCGACGGCGGCGCGTGGCCCGGTTTGTTGCCGGCGGTGGCGCGGTCGATCGAGTTTGCCGGGCACGTCCCGCTGGCGATCCGGTTCGAGGACATCCAGTCCAACCGGCTCACGCAGGCGAATTTCAATGTCGTCACGTTCCCCGGCGGGTACGCGTACGGCTACAAGACCGGGCTGGCCGGCCACGAACAAGAGATCCGCGACTTCATCAGCAATGGCGGCGCGTACTACGGCATCTGTGCCGGTTCGTTCTACGCGCCGGCCACCATCCAGTGGCAGGGCAGCAGTTACAGCTATCCGTTGGCGATTTATCAGGGGCAGGATGTCGGGCCGATCGACGACATCATCGCCTGGCCGGGTTTCACGTTGACACCCATCACTATCCACGACCCCGTCCTCGGCAATCTCGGTACGATCCAGGAACTCTACTATGGCGGCGGCTACCACACGATCCCGACCCTCGCGCAGCAAGGCGCGCCGGTGTACACCGCCGCGACGTTCGCCTACACCGGCACCGCCGCCGGTAAACCCGACGTCGTGCGGTACACCTATGGCAACGGCCGGGTGCTGTTGATCACGACACACCCCGAAGTGCGCGCCGGCTCCGACGAAGACTGGCTGTTCTGGGACAATTACGCTTACGACGGCGTCACCCCCGTGACCAACCCCGACAATCCGTGGCAATTCGTCAGCGCCGCGTTCAACCGCTGGCTCGTCCCACCGCCGCCGCAGATTACAGCGTTGGCTGAGATGCCGGGCGGCAACTGGAAACTGCAGTTTACCGGCACGAGCGGCCTGAGTTATCGGGTGCAAGCCTCGTCGAATCTGGTCCGGTGGGCAGACGACGGCTACGGTGCGGAGTTGGGCGGCGTGTTCGAACACACGTGGACGAACAACTTCGGCGCGGCAACGTTGTTCTTTCGCGTTGTCGTGCCCTGAGTCACGGTTGCGGACATCTGCGCGTTGAAAACCAGACGACACCGCACTTGCTGCGATTTGATCTGGCCAACACGCCCGACAGATCTTGACCCGATTGTGCTTCGCAGTTCCTCATTTGCGAACTGTGTGCTCTTGCATCGTTAGAATCGCCGTCTACTTGGCAGCCCGCAATCGCTGTAGATGCTCCTTGGCTTCGGTAAAACGGGGATCAAGTCGCAGCGCCTGCTCGTAGTGCCCGATGGCGTCCTGGAGTCGGCCGGCTTGTTCCAAGGCGACCCCCAGGTTGTTGTGGGCGTCGGCGTAATCGGGCTTGATCCGCACCGCCTGCTCGTAGTGCCCGATGGCGTCCTTGAGTCTGCCGGCTTGTCCCAAGGCGACCCCCAGGTTGTAGTGCGCCTCGGCATAG
>JBGPVO010000138.1:0-5147 GCA_041491705.1 Verrucomicrobiia bacterium | reverse complement strand
GACACCATCGAGGTCCGCTCTCCAATAGGCCCCCACCCAACTTGTCGCCGTGATGTCGGACGTCGGTGTCGCTACTGCCTTGTTGACGGAGTCGTACACCTTGACGGCAATCTCCCATGGATGGTCCGTTGTTCCTTGGACGCTATCCGGCAGGCCGTTCGTTCCTCCCGATGCGCAGTCAATCAATACGTAGACGTCCAGATTGCCATTCTCCGCATTGGCTAACAAATCGAAGAAGTCCACGCGGAAATAGTAGTTCCCGTCGCTGCCGCCGTCGCGGGAATAAAACGCAATGATGTCCCGGCTCGGGTCATACTGGTCATTGAGCTTGAATTCATTGTCGTTGGGGCTCACGACACGCACGTCGTTACTTGACCAGTCTTGAAACTCCTCGTACCAGACCGTGCCGCGTTTGTCCGTGCCGATGGCCGGTCCCTGGCCGATCGTGATGGCATGACTTTGAAGGGCCGATAGACACAGGGATGCTGCCAATGTCAGGAGAAGTTTCCTCATGGGATTAATAGCTGGAGTGGACCTTATAGAATCGCTGGACTGTATCGGTCGCCGAGTTGTCGGTGTAGGACAGCAACGTTTGGCCGCTGCCGGCAGTGACCTGTGCGTTCGGCAAATTGGTCCACCCGGCGCCAAGCGAGTCGCAGTACATCACGTCATAAGACTTGCCCGGTACCGACACCCACGTGATGATCGACCCGCCCGGGCCGGATGGTTGCGTGCCTTGGGCAAGGAATCCCTTGGAAGGATCAAGATAGTCGAGGACGCCGTCGCCATCGCTGTCAACAATCGAGGCGACTGGGATCGCCAGGAATTCGTTCGATTCAATGTTGCCGTTGCCGTTACCGGCGGGCGCCTGCCCGGCGAGCGGCCCGCCATCGGTTGTATTGTACGCGGCGGCGCACAAATACAGCGTGGTTGGCATTGAGCCGAACGCCTGTATCAGATCGATTGTCCCCTGCATCTGGCCGGCGTTCGTGGACGCTTTCATGAACTGGTTTGAGGCGCTGGTCACAGTTGTTCCTGTGAGATATTGCCAGCCGACATACGTGGTCGTACTCTCGCCGCAGAGCATCACCGTGGTTGTAGGTACGGCGACTGTTCCGGGCTTTCCCCACGGCGCGGATGATGTGGCGGAGCTGAGAACTTGCGTCGAAACCAGAACGAAGTGGTCGTTCAGCGAGTTGCTACCGGCATAGGTTCCTGGCGACCACGTGGCGACGTACAACGTCCTGCCGCGCACCGCTGCGTACAGCGTCATCCCCGGCGCCATCAGCAAGTAGCCGGGATAATTGCTCACGCTACCGTTCAGCACGAATGCGGGTGGCGGCGCGGCCAGCGTCGTCGCGCACGCGGAAGAGGAAAAGGCTGACGCGCCCGCGCTGTTGGTCGCGGCAACCGTGTAACAGTATGGCGAGTTGGCCAACAGGCCGCTATCGAGGTACGAGGTTGTCGACACGTTGGTGATGGGATTGCCTCCGCGCGCGACGATGTATGAAATGGCCCCGCTCGACGATGACCACGTCACGTTGATCTGGTTTGTGGCCACAGCCGTGGCGGTGACGGTGGCCGGCGTGGGCGGCGCGCTCGGCACCGAGTTGGTGAGCGTGGTCGCGCAGACTGACGGCGAACTCTGCGACGAGACGCACACGGAATTCGACGCCGCGATCGTGTAGCAGTACTGCGTGTTTGCCAGCAGGCCGAGGTCGTTGAAGGTGGTGGTTGAGGGCATGCCGACCTGCGTGCCGTCACGGTAGACGACATAACCAGCCGCGCCCGACGATGATGACCAGCTCACGTTGATCTGGTTCGTGCTCATGGCGACCGCTGTGACGTTCGTCGGTGGCTGGGGCACTTGAGGCGGGCCGCTGGTGACGGCGAAGTGCCAATCCGCCCCATTGTTATTATCCCACGTGCCGGCACCATTATTGAAGACGCAATCGAGTTGGGTCGCATTTGCCGGAACGGTTACCGTGTACTCCCATAAGCTGTTAGCGGAATTGAACGTCATGGAAGCGTCCGGTGACACGACGGTAGCCCAATTGTTCCAGCCCAGATGAATCTTGACGGGATTGGCTGAAGCGATGTTGCGTCCCACCGCGTTGTATTGAATGGTGACCGGGTCTCCTGTCACAGGCGGGTTTGGCGACACCGTCACCACGTTGCCGCCGCCGGCGGTAGCCGAGCCGACCCAAACGTGAAAAATGTCGCTACGGTTCGTGTTCCCGACCGTATCCACGGCTTCGACAAAATAGCTGATCAGGTTCTGAGTCTGACCTGTGATGGAACCGGTGTAGAGTTGCGCGCGCGCGAGTGGATCGGGAACGCTTGCCTCTTTCACTGGCGGGTATGTTGTCCCGGTCATCGGCACGATGTTCCAGTCGCTATTTTTGCCCGGCGTGTGCGCATAGATCTCCTGCGCGAAATCATTCATGTTCGTGTACCAATCCCAGTTTGCAATGCGCCAATACAACCGGACGTTCTGCACGCCGCTGACATCATCTACAAAGGTCCAGACATCGAAATCGGATGGCTGATTGCTCGCCTCGTCATAAAGCTTGCCGCCGGGATTCCAGCTCGAGCGCTGTGGATGAAAGATGCTTGGTCCAATGTTATCGACGCCGGGATGACGGGCGATGACTTTGTTGGCTTCGGTGATGGCCGTATTGGCAGCACGCGTCACGTTTCCGTCCCACGGGTCAGCAGCAAAGTCCCAATACCAGTAATCAGACGCTTCTGCATTGAGGTAGCTGCGCCACGCCTTGGCGGTGTCAGGTCCGGTGCCGAAACGGACATCGGCAATCGAGTAGTTGGTTTCCAAATTATCGGCCTGCAGGACGCGATTCAGGGCTGAAATCAACACCGACCAACTCCAGTAATCAGGGTGTACACCATTGACCGCATTGTTTTCCAGCCACTTGTAGTAGTACGGCGTGCCCCCGTCGACACCAATCCAAGACCCGGACTCGACGTGAATGTACGGGTCGTTGGCAGGAACCGGATAAAGCTCGAGATAATCCTGCACCGTGGTGTTATCGAAGCTCGCGTTGTTCTGGCACATGTCCAGGAAGTAGCCGAACTGCGCGTGATAGGCGTCGGAGTTCAGCATGCCGTAGTTGTCGCCATCGCTGTGGCACACGATAATCATCGGGCGGTTCGGGTTGTTGTTTCGGTCGGCAACAGGTCCCCAGACGTTTTCAGGTTTGAACGCGCCATAGCCGCCTCGCCCACTTTCATTCCCTTCATAGCGACCAGCGGGGACGGCGATCATGGAGTAAACCGTCGGATTACTCGGGTCACTCCAAGGATCGACATACCGGATGCGCCGCGGCTGATAACTGAACGGCGCGGCTACCGGCGTCGGGGCCCATATGTTCTGCAACGACGTCCACTGACTGTTCCAGTTTGCAACGACGCCGTTGCGCTGGTCGGCCCGGTTGGGGCGAACGGAACTGGCGGACGACCACGGAAAATCCGCCAACGTGCGGTCGATGTGTCCGTTGTCGACCAAAACCCATTCGATGCCTTCAGACACCAAGGCCGGTATCATGCGGGTCTCAAACGACGATTCTGGTGGGAAAAAACCCTTCGAGTATCCGCCGCCGGTATTCCAATTGTCGATGTACGCCTCGCGGTGCAAGCGGATCTGCATCTTCATGGATTCGCGCGAAGTCAGCGGCATGAGCGAGTGGAAATACGAAAAACCCACGAGGTCAAGACGAGGATTGCCATTGGCTGTGAGCAATTGGTTTCGCCCGGCCTGATAAGAATCACGCCAACTGGGACTCCAGATACCATTCAGATTCTCCATCAATGAACCAGAGAAACTGACCTGTACCCCCGCGTGCGGCATGTTGCGATCGGCACCCTGCTGCACGGCATCTTTAGGCCAGGTGGTATAAGGGCCGGTGCGGGTGTCGAATATATTTCGGACATTGAAGCTGAAGGAGCCAGCATTGTCGGTTTCCGTGACGGTGAGTCCTGGATAATAAATCGGCTGGTGCATGTGCCAAAGGTAGGTGACGTGAATTGTATTTTGCGCCAATACGATGCCCGCCGCCATGACGAACATGCCGACGACGATGATGAAGAAAACAGCTTTCTTACTTAGTTCACTCATAAGATACCCGTCTTGGGGTTCATTTCGAATCGTAAACCGCTTTACTTACATCGTCAAAAAAATGTGACCCACGCTGCTTCGCCTCACTCGTTATTATCCAGCAGGTCAAGAAAAAGATTAGCGGGAGCCCGAGTGAATTGCAAGCCTAATCTTCGCAAAACCGTTGACGCGGGCGCCTTACTTTTGGTCGACGCTCGATTGGGCATCCGCATTGCTCGTACGGCGGCCTTTTGGTAGGTTGACGATGATGAAATCGGGAAGATTTATACTGAACTTGGGCGCACTGCTGGTGCTCTGTCTGACATACGTGGAAGCGATTGCCCAGACCAACGCGCCGCCTCGAGACATCGTTCCGCAGGACACCAGGTACGCGGCCCTTGCCAAGAAACTCCAGACGAAGGGCGTGGACTTCGAGCACATGTTTGGGGAAATGTGCCGGGTGGTTTTGACGAATGTGGATACCGACGCCAAACTGCGGCTTGATGACCAGGTCCGCGCGATGTTTGGCGGCCTCTGGATGTGGTCGCGAAACGGCGGCTCGCCCACGTTCCAGGGTCAAAACGACAAGGCGCTGCATTTCATCGGTGGCGGCGCATTCGAGGGGTATTTCGATGTCGGCCGCTCCGCGGCCATCATTAAGGAAGAAGTGGACCGACAGGATCCCAACAATTTCTTCGATTTGGATGATATGGCCGCGACCATGATGGGTGCCCGCTGGGTGGACATCGCCACGAGCGAGAACGTCAAGCAGGCCCGCGCATGGGTCGAACTGTGGGCCTCGGGCAAGTACACGCTCTCTCGCTCGTTGCCCAAGCTGAACTTTGGTCACATGGAACCCGGCTCCAACGCTCCCCCTGAGAAAGTGAAGGCGGTGCTCAACGCCATCACCGCCGCGATCGTTCCGCCGGAAGTTGCCAGGTAGCCAGGATGGCGCTGCGTGCAACCGTTTTGTTGTAGGCCGCGTGGCCTCACGCGGCGGCCAGTTCACGCAATATGCGAGCGAGCGTTTCAGCCG
>JBGPVO010000137.1:0-5150 GCA_041491705.1 Verrucomicrobiia bacterium | reverse complement strand
GCCTTTCGAGAGCGCACCGACTTTTTGATCGGCGTCGAGTCGCATTTGATCGCGCAGGCTGCCTGCCAACGACGGGTCCCAGGAAGCGTAAAACCGAGACACCCATTCGATGAGTTGGCCGACCCGCATCCAACCGTACATCGTTTGGTTCTCGGCCATGTAGCCGATCCGGAGCCGCACGCCAAGGGCGTCAACCGCTGAATCAACCCCCTCCACCAAACATCGGCCTGCGTCCGCCTGCGACAATCCCAGCAGAATGCGGATGAGGGTGGTCTTGCCAGCACCGTTCAATCCCAGAAAACCAAAGATCGACCCGGCCGGCACGTTCAGGTTCACTTCGCGCAACACCTCGTGCTTACCGAAATGCTTCTGCAAATTCTCGATGTGGATGGCGATGTCGGTGCTACTCATGGGACGGGCCTCCGGGGGGCAATTTGTCAATTTCCTGATCCAGCAACGTATGTAACTCGTCCGCGGTGACCCCAAAGTGAACAGCCTGAGCCGCGGCCTGCGCCAGGATGGCTGAGGTCTTGCGGAGGCGTTCCGACTTCTTGATGGCCGACGGCGCATCGGTCACAAACGTGCCGTCTCCCTGGCGTCGGGTGAGCAGTCCCTCGTGTGTCAGCAACTCATACGCTTTGAGAACGGTGTTTTGATTGGCCGGCAGCCGTCGCGCCAGTTCGCGAACGCTGGGCAACCGGTCACCGGCGCGCAGTGTGCCCGATGCAACCTGGTACTTGATCTGGTCAACAATCTGACGGTACACGGGCACAGCCGAACTTGGTTCCAAGCGTATAAACATCTAGTGTTCTATATCAATAGAACAGTTGCGGCTTTTGTCAAGGCCAATCCGGAGCGAGGGCCTAAGGCGGCGACAAGTCGGGTGGGCGCGTGGCCGGTGTTTGTCGCCGCCAACACTAGGCCTCCGCGGCGTATATTAATGCAACCAATTGCCCCGGCGTGAGTTGTGAAATACCGCGAGGGTTTTTGTTCTCTCCGACGTATTACTGGGTGATGAACCAGAATGACGACAAGTTGCGAGCATTGCTCAGGCGATGGCGGGACATTGAACCCCGGGGCAACTTCGAGGCCAACGTGTGGCGGCAGATTCGGACAGCGGCCGCGGAGCGGAGGGAGCGGGTAAGCCTGATCGAGGTGATTGGACGCTTGGTATGGCAGCCCGCATGGTCTGTGGCCGCTGCGGTCGTGGTGGCGGTCGCGGTCGGTGTCTGGGGTGGCGTTGAGTCGGCCCCGCGACAAACGGACACGTCCAAGGCCGAACTCCAATTCCTGGCCTCCGGCACACTGTCGGGCAGCTACCTGCAAATGGGAGCAAAGGAGTCGCGATGAAGAAGACTTTCATGGCGTTGGCGATCCTGACGCTTTTCGTCACGGGGCTTTCCTACGGCGTTGCTAACTGGTGCGTTCGCCGCTCGACGAGCGAACCGGTGATCGACCTGAACGACGCTGCGTGGCTCAAGCACGAACTGAAACTGACGGACGCGCAGGGCCCCGAAATCGAGAAGCTGGACAAGGCCTATCGCGAGAAGGTCGAGCATTGTTGCGAGACGCACTGCGGCGCGCGGTTCATGCTCAGCGAAGAACTGGCGAAACCGCAGGTCGATCTCGCCAAGGCCACGGCCTGCGTTGACCGCATGGTGGCCGCACAAGCTGAATCAGAACGCGCCACGCTCGACCACATCCTGCGGGTCCGTGCGGTGTTGACACGCGACCAACAGCAGCGGTACGCTGCGCTCGTGAGCAAGCAGGTGTGCACGGCCTGCCCCATCGGGATGCACCATCCAGCGCAATGAAACCGATTCTTGTCGCCCTCATCTTCGTGGCGTGGTCGGTTGCGGCTCTTGCGCAAACGAACAATTCACTGGATGCGCTCATTGAAACTGCGCTGGTGAACAATCCTGAGATCGCCACGGCCCGCAAGAAATGGGACGCAGCAATCCAAAGAATCCCTCAGGCGCGCGCATGGGATGATCCCACGGTCGGCGTGGATGCCTGGCGCAAGAGCGCCAGTGCGGAGTCGCCCAGCCAGACAGGATTGATGGCGTCCCAGACGATTCCCTGGTTCGGGAAAAGCGATTTGCGCGGCGGCGTCGAGACCGGCACGGCGAAGCAGGTGGAGATGAATTGGCGGATGAAAACGCTGGAGGTTGTCGCGATGGTCAAGCAGGCCTACTACGACCTGTGGCAGGCGCAGCGCGAGCTGGACGTCAACGAGCGCAACCAGGAGTTGATGCGGCAATTTGTCGAAGTCGCCCGCGCACGCTATGAGACGGGCAAGGCCTCCCAGTCCGACCTCATTCGCGCACAGAACGAACTGGCCAAGCTGTCCGAGGACCGCGTGGACCGGACGCGCGCGCATCTGCAGGCGTTGGCGGAGTTGAACCAACTGTTGCGGCGGGCCCCCGAGACGCCGGTGGAGATTGGCCCCGAGGTGACCGCGCCGGTGCTGGAACCCGGCGTGACCCTGGAGCAACTGCAGGTCGCAGCGGAGAACCGACCCGAGTTGCTGGGCATGCGGGACGGCGCAGTGCGTAGCGCCGAGGCGGCACTGGCGCTGGCGAAGAAGAGTTATTATCCCGACGTACAGGTGCGGGCTGAGGGGTGGCAGTACGAGGGCAAGAGCGGCGTCCAGGAGTACGACGTGGGCGTGTCCATCAATTTCCCATGGCTGAACCCCGGTCGGCGCAAGGCCGCCGTCGGCGAGGCGCGCGCGAACCTCGATGCGAGTCGCGACGAGTTGGACGCGATGCGTACGCGGACGGCTGCCGAGGTGAAGAAACTCTACGATGGCGTCCACACGATGCACCACCACTACGACTTGTATGTTGAGAAGCTGATCCCGCAGCAGCAGCTTGCCGTCGAAGCCGCGCGCGCGGCGTATGAGACCGGCACGGGCGGATTTCTCGATGTGTTGGATGCGCGGCGCATGTTGTTTGATCTCGAAATGCAGAACCTGCATCACGCCGCGGAATTTCAGCGGCTGTTGGCGTCGCTGGAACGAATGGCGGGAGGCCGGTTGCCGATGGCGCCGGCGGAGGTGAAAAAATGAATCATCGCGTTTACGTCGTTGCGGCCACGTTGGCGGTCGTCGCCAGCGCCGTACTGGTGTCTTGCGGGCGCAAAGGAACAACCCCGGCCGACGCGGCTACCAGCACCCACAAAGAGGCGAAGTACCACTGTGCCATGCACCCGTCCATCGTGTCCGACAAACCCGGCAATTGCCCGATTTGCAGCATGAGACTCGTGCCGATAAACGAATCGGATCATGAGGACACGCACCCGGCCAAGGTCACGACAAAGAAGACGATGTATCGCTCGACGATGAATTCCAGCGAGGTCAGTGACAAGCCGGGCAAGGACTCGATGGGGATGGACATGGTGCCGTTTGAAGTTGAAGAGCCGTCGGAGAAGACGCCGGCCGGGCTGGCAGCCGCGTCGATTACCACGGAAGCGCGGCGACGAATGGGATTGACGACGGGCGTTGTGGAGAAACGCTTCCTGGCCCGGGAGGTGCGCACGTCGGCCAGGATCATGGCGGATGAGACGCGGTTGTATCGCGTCACGGTGAAGGTAGAGGGCTGGGTGGACAAGCTTTTCACGGCGACGACGGGGCAATTCGTGAAGCAGGGCGATCCGCTGCTGACCGTGTACAGTCCCGACCTGTTGACGCTGCAGAACGAGTATCTCACGGCATTGCGTTCCGGTTCGACGAACCTGGTCGCGTCAGCGCGGCGTCGGTTGTCGCTCTGGGACATCACCGATGACCAGATTGATCGGCTCAACCGGACCGGTGAAGCGGAGAAGATACTCACGCTGTACGCGCCGACGAGCGGCTGGATCATCGAGCGCATGGTATTGCCCGGCCAAAAGATCATGGCGGGCGAACCGCTGTTGGTCATTGCAGATCTGTCCCGTGTGTGGGCGGATGCGGACATCTATCAGTCCGATCTTCCCTACGTGAAGATGGGCATGCCGGTTGAGCTTTCGTTGCCGTATTGGCCCGATAAGAAGTTCACGGGCAAGGTCACGTTCGTTTCCCCCACGCTTGATGTCGAGAGTCGTACCCTGAAAGCGCGTCTGGAGATCCCGAATCCTGAATTGTTGCTGAAACCGGAAATGTTCGCTACCGCAACACTCTCCTACGAACTGGGTGACAGCCTCGCCATTCCCGAAGCCGCCGTGATGCGCACCGCACAGCACACGTACGCGTTTCGCGACGCAGGCGATGGCCGCCTGGTGCCGACGCCCATCGTGATCGGGGAACGCAGCGACGGCTACTACCAACTCGTCTCCGGATTGAGTGAAGGCGACAAGGTGGTCACGTCCGCCAATTTCCTTGTGGACTCCGAATCCTCTATGAAGGCCGCCATGAATGCGATGGCGGGCGGAGCGCACCAACACTGAGTCGCTGGGCCGGCATGATCAAAAGAATCATACAATTCAGCGCCCACAATCGTCTTCTCGTGGTCATGCTCGTGACCGCGGCGGTGGCGTATTCGTTCTACACGATGAAGAACATCCGTCTGGACGCGATTCCCGACCTCAGCGACACGCAGGTGATCGTGTTCACGAAGTGGGACCGCAGCCCGGACATAGTCGAGGACCAGGTCACATATCCGATCATCTCCGCGTTGCTGGGCGCGCCGCGGGTAAAGGCAATCCGTGGTTTCAGCGATTTTGGGTATTCGTACGTGTATGTGATTTTCGAGGACGGCACCGACCTGTACTGGGCGCGCAGCCGCGTGAACGAGTATCTCTCGAAAATCGGAGGCCAGTTGCCGGCGGGTGTCACCGCCGAGCTTGGTCCTGACGCGACGGGTGTGGGCTGGGTGTACCAGTACGCGTTGGTGGACAAGTCGGGCAAGCATAGCCTGGCAGATTTGCGCAGTTATCAGGACTGGGTGTTGCGGTACGCGTTGCAGAGCGTGCCGGGCGTGGCGGAGGTGGCGGGTCTGGGTGGGTTCCAGAAGCAGTATCAGGTGACCGTGGATCCCGTACGGCTTCAGGCGTACAGCGTCGGTGTGGTGGAAATCATGGAGGCGATCAAGCGCAGCAATAACGAGGTCGGCGGACGCCTCATCGAGTGGAATGGCAAGGAGTTCATGGTGCGCGGGCGCGGTTACGTCAAG
>JBGPVO010000136.1:0-5170 GCA_041491705.1 Verrucomicrobiia bacterium | reverse complement strand
CATTAGAAAAAGCATCTGCAAGTGGTTGTCGTTGGTCGCGATGGCCGTCTTTCCAGTCCTCGCTTTCGCCCAACAACTTCCGCCTGCTACCTATTACACCAACACCGTCAATTTAACGGGCGCAGCTCTCAAGGCCGCGTTGCACAATGACATCAAAGGTCACACCGTTCTTTCGTATTCTCCGGGTACAAGGGAAGCGCTGTTCCGTATAGATACGGACCCCGCCGCCGCAAACACGAACATCTTCCTGATCTATTCAGAGTTTTCGGACGGAACCAATCGGTGGATCAACAATGTGACTCCCCCGGGCTATTGGAACCGCGAGCATCTCTGGCCGCAGTCCTACGGCGTTCCGGACCCGACCGATGGGCAATCGGACCTGTTCAATCTTCGGCCCTGCGATCAGAATGTGAACGGCTCGCGAGGCAACAAGTATTACGATATCGCCACTACCTCAAACACCGTGGTAAACGCTCCGGGATGTTACAATGACGCCAACGCTTGGGAACCGCGCGACGACGAAAAGGGTCAGATCGCTCGATCGACGTTCTACATGGCGGTGCGCTACGAGGGGATCAGCGGCGAGGACAACAACCCCAACTTGGAGCTGAGCGACACGCCCAATGCGGCCGCTTCTGTCTTCGGCAAACTCACGACGTTGCTCGCGTGGAACCGCAAATACCCGGCCACGAGCCGTGAACGCACCCGCAACAGCCAGATCTACCAGAATTACCAACACAATCGGAATCCGTTTATCGACAACCCGGACTTTGCCGACATGGTCTTTCTCGGCGTTGATGGTTTCACGGCGTGGCAGGGCACGCATTTCACGACGGCGGAGTTGGGGGATGCGTCCGTGTCCGGAGCCACTGCCGATCCGGATAGTGACGGCGTCCAGAACCTTGCAGAGTATGCGCTGGGACATGATCCTCATACCGCTGAACCCGGTCCCATCGAAAGTCTCACAAGCCAGTTTGTGAACGGCACCAACTACCTGTATATCGTTCATCACAAGCATCACTACGCGAGTGGCATCACGCTCACCTATCAGGCTTCCACCGACCTGCAGACATGGAGCGATGCGACGGCAGAGCCGGTCAGTTCCACACAAATCGACGCCGTGAGAGACTTGGTGACAGTGCGATTGCCAACGAGCAATGACTGGCAATTCGTGCGATTCAAGATCACGAAGCCCTGACGTTGCCCCTCTCCAAACGGTTACTGATAGTCAGGCAGCAATCAATCGCGGTACGGCCGCCAATGCTTCGGGGAGTTTGTCGGGGGAGCGCCCGCTTGCGCGAGTTCGGGCATACCAGCGCCGCCGCCGCCACAGAGCTTGGCGACTTCCTTGATGATCCTGCCGGCGTGCTTGCCCTTGTCGACGAGATCGGGCGTGACGTAGCAAATCAGCGAAACTTTGCCCTCGGCAACTCCACCGCGCAGAGCCCATCGCATACTTACGCGGCAGGCACCTGGACCGTGAGGCTGATCGCCAGCAATGCCGGCGGCTCCAGCACTAACACGAAACCAAGTTACATCACCGCCTGGACGCCATTCCAGAGTTGGCAGATTCAGTACTTCGGCAGCGCCACCAATCCGGTCGCTGACGGCAGCATCGATGCCGATGGCGATGGCCAGAGCAACTTGGCGGAGTTCTACGCCGGCACCGACCCGACTAACAGTATGTCGGCTTTGCGCATCACCTCCATCACGGCACAAGGCGCGAACGTACTCATCAGCTGGACGATGGGGGCCGGCAAGACGAACACCCTGCAAGTGACAAGCGGCGATCCCGGCGGCAGTTATGCCACCAACGGCTTCGTCGATCTTTTCGTCGCCACCAACACCGTCGGCACAATCACCAACGGCGTCGATGAGGGCGGAGCCACCAACTCGGCCACGCGTTACTATCGTGTACGGCTTGTCCCGTAGGACTTCAGCGCCAGTCCAGTCGTCGTCAACGTCGCGGCTCGACCGCGATTGGTTAACCCCCCATTCGATAGACAAAGAGTGTGTGCGCCACGCGGGCGACTGGCCGCTGTGATTCGCGCAGCCACTGCCATTCCGGTCTCATCAACCGTTGGGCGCTGACGACGAGCCAGCCGCGCTGAATCCGCCTGGCAGCTTCGCCATCGACGCGCTGGTTGGGAATCCCGTAATAGTCAATGGCGGCCTGCGTACCGAAATAATCGAGATAGATGTCGCGGATGCCGCGTTCATCGAGAAACTTCTTCAGCCGAATGGCGTCCTGTCCCCAATCGAAATTCGAGTCCAGCAGGTGCTCGTGGCCATGTTCGGGCCCGCCTGCCAACGGGTTCATGTAACAGATGAACAGCGGATACGCCATCATGGCGACGGCAAGACTGGCAACAGACAGCGCGGCCACGGCCCAGCCCGCAAGCTTCTGGCGCGCCTCCAGCTTGTGCTCGGTCCACCGACTCAGGGCGCACGCCGAGGCGATCGAGACGAGGGGATACACGGCCAGCAGGTATCGCAAGCCGAGATCCGCCTTGCTCCGCATCGCACAGAGTAGATACACGGCGGCGCTGACCCACGCCGCCAATTCTCCAAACTGGAGTTCGCGACGTGAACGCACCGCCACGGCCATGCCTGCCCCCGCAAAAATGAGGAAAGGCAACGGCGTCTTGATGGCAAACGCCAATGGGAAATAATACCACCAGCCGTCGTGCGACCATGCGCCATTGAGATACGCGTCATGACCTCCCGACACGTGCAGCAGCACGAGCGCGAGCCCCTTGAAGTACTCGGCAGGGATCAGGATCGGGCGCAATCGGACAAACCAATCGGGAACGCCGAGCCTGGCTGCGGTCGCTTCATCGATGGGTGGTGGCGGTGTCCAATGCGGCGCGTAGAGCAGTAGAATCACGCTCCACGCGACGGCAGCGACCGTGAGCCATCGCTTCCAGCCCATCGGCTCCGCGGCGCGGTGCCGCAAGCGATTCAACAACCACACCACAAGGAATGTCGGCGCCAGAATAACGGCACTGTGCTTGACCGCGAGCGCCACCCCGGCAGCCAGACCCGCGTACACCGCGCGGCGCGTGCCCGGGGTTTCCACCAATCGCACGAACATCCAGACTGCCAGGGGAAATGCGACGGCCATGCCAATGTCGGTTTGTACAATGTGGCCGTAAGCGAGGATGACAGGATTAAGTAGGAACATCGATGTTGCCAGCAGCCCTGCCGCATCGCCTTGCACACGCCGCGCCCACAGGAACACTACGAGCCCCGCCACCAGCGTGAGCAGCACTTCCGGGATACGACCCCAAAACATCAGTCTCTCGGCGTCATTCTGGCCGCCGTAAACAAGGTTCTCACCAAAATAAATCCCTTCGTAGAGCGGAAAGTGGTAAAAATTTGGCCCACTAGGGAACAGGTCGACGGCGCGAACGGGGGCGCTGTTGGCGTTCCACATGTCCCAGCGTTCCGTGGTTTCCGCCATCGTACGTCCCCTGATCATGGCGTCGCCCCGCGGGGGAAGCTTCGGCCCAATTATGGTTAGCGGGAAGGCGGCCAGCAACTGCGCCAACGGTGGATTTGGCGGTTCGAGGCGGTAGCGGTGCCCCAGCCAATAGCTATAGCCCGCGCCGAGAAATACAGTCTCGTCAATCGTCGCGCTTTCTTCCCGCATCGCACCGATCATCATTCCGGCCGTGACCACGAACAGGAGCACCAGCGTGAGGAGCGTATGCCGACGAACGCACATGCGGGGCGGTTGTAGGGCAATGCGCGGGACGAGTCGAGCTTGGAATGGAATCGCGAAGACGGGCGTCAGACCTGACCAGCAGCGCGGTTCAGTAGCCAATTTCGCGCATGCTGCACGCTCCGTGGTGGTCGTCGTGAACCGTCCCGCGCGAAGCAGGGTCGAGCATCGGCGCGTGGTCCACCAGAAAACGGTAGAGGTAACGGCCCCGCGTCAATTCGAGCCGGATGATCCAGACGCCATCCATACCCTTGTGCATCGCATGCGTGGACGGGTGCCCTCCGTTGGCTGGACGGATGGCCAGCAGGACCTGATGCGCCTTGGGCGCATTGAGCCGGAACACGGTGGGTTTGGTGAAGGCGTGGTAGTCCCGCGACATGGCAGAAGAATCAGGTTGGCGCGGTACCGCGATAACGGATGATGTGGATCTTCTCCCGCGTGACCAGGCCGTCGCCCATCATCTTGTCCAGTTCGGGGAGGAATGCATCGATTTTGCCTTCCTTGTCGACGATTTCGATCAGTACGGGCAGGTCTTCGCTGAGGCGAAGGATCTTTGCCGTATGCAGATGGGAGTTGGCGCCGAAACCCATCGGGCCGCGCAGCACCGTCGCGCCGGCGAGGCCCATTTCGCGGGCTTTGAGCACGATGGCTTCGTAGAGCGGCTGGTGATGCCACTTGTCGAGTTCGCCGAGGTAGATACGCAGGAGAGAACCTTCGCCTTCGAGTTTCACAATATGCCTCCGTGGAGTTTCGCCTGGAGTGCGCGGCCGCAGACCAGGCCGAGATAGACGGCCAGCAGACCGAGCACGTTCGATCCGACAATGTTGAGCGTGACCCCCAGCCACTCGCCATCGCGGGCGAGGTTGAGCGTTTGGAGTCCGTAACTGGAAAACGTCGTGTATCCCCCGCAGAAGCCGACCATCAGGAAATCGCGCCACTCGGACTTGAGCCAGGCGCGTCCTGTTGATGGGCCGCTGAAGGCGGCGATGACGCCGATGGCGAAGCAACCGCTGACGTTGACGACAAGCGTGCCGATCGGGAAGACCACAGCCCATGGATAGTGTTTTGACTGATGCTCGGAGATAACGCCGTTAAGCCCGTACCGGGCCAGCGTCCCGAGCGCTCCGCCTACGATGAGCAGCAACAATTTGAACATTGCATCCTCTCTGCCGTGGTAGGAGTTATCAGCCCCGAAAGCGTTCGGGACGGTTGCAGGCGAACCCCATCGCCACCATCCAGTTTGTACGAACGTGCCCGGAAACTCCAGACCAAAGAGTGTCGGATGCGTTGGTTCGATTTGACCACGTTGGTCAACAAGAGGCGAATAGATGAGTGGAATCAAAGCTGCCCAAAAGGCGCAACTGGTTGTGGAATTGTTGGTTGCGCTTTTGCCACAAGCGCGTGGCACAGCGCCTGCAAACAGTCATGGTCATGCGAAGCGTGTTG
>JBGPVO010000135.1:0-5196 GCA_041491705.1 Verrucomicrobiia bacterium | reverse complement strand
CTGGATTGGCTCGCGGACGTGGCGCAACGCCTGAAGCGCGGATGGATCGTCACCGTCGACTACGGCTACGAGCGACACGAGTATTTCGCGCCGCACCACCGCGACGGCACGCTGCTCTGCTATCACCGACACACGAAGAGCGCGAATCCGTATGCCAACATCGGCGAGCAAGACATCACCGCGCACGTGGAGTTCACGTCGCTGATCGAACACGGAAAGAAGCTTGGACTTGAACCCGTGTTATTCACCGACCAATCGCATTATCTGTTGCAGATTGGAGAATCTGAGATTTCAGAAATTGTCGAACGCACTGCCGGCCAGATCAGTAAGGAACGCGCAGCCATCCATCAACTTGTCCACCCCGAGGTGATGGGCCGCGCGTTCAAGGTTCTGGTGCAGAAGAAAGCGTAGGAAATCGTCTCGGGTTGGACTATTCTTCCTCTCATGTTCGTGGACAAAGTCAAAATCCGCGTCAAGGCGGGCGATGGCGGGAACGGGTGCGTATCGTTCCGGCGTGAGAAGTATGTAGATCGTGGCGGGCCGGATGGCGGTGACGGCGGCAAGGGGGGCGATGTCGTGCTGGTCGCAGACAAGAACATCACCGATCTCTCCGATTTCTACTATCAGCCGCGGCTCGTTGCCAAACACGGTGTTCACGGTCGCGGGAAGAATTGTTTTGGGCGTAGCGCCAAGAACGTCGTCGTGAAAGTGCCCATCGGCACGCAAGTATTTCGCCTGACTGCGCCGGTGAAACAGCGCACGCCGTCGCGCTATCATCCCGCGGCGGCGACGGAGGAATTCGATCCGAAAGTAACCGTCGGGATGCCGTTCACGCCGGGGCGGGCGAAACAGCTTGCGGAGGCACTGCGCAACGAAGAGCCTGCCAAAGTGCAGATTATCGATGAAGTTGAGGCTCCATTGATTGATACCGGTCGCGAGTTGATCGCCGATCTTGTCGAGGACGGTCAGCGGTTTATGCTGGCGAAGGGCGGTCGCGGCGGTCGCGGCAATGCGACGTTCAAAAGCTCGACGCACCAGGCACCGCGCGAGTTCGAGTACGGCGAGCCGGGCGAGCAACTGGACGCCGAGTTGGAATTGAAGACGCTGGCGGACGTTGGTCTGGTCGGTTTCCCGAACGCAGGCAAGTCGACGCTGATCTCGAAGATCACGAACGCGCATCCGAAAGTCGCGCCGTATCCGTTCACGACGCTGACGCCGAACGTGGGGATACTCAACTATGACGACTTCACGCGCATTCGTATCGCCGATATTCCCGGGCTGATTGAAGGGGCGCACACGGGAAAGGGCTTGGGACACGATTTCCTGCGGCACATCGAGCGCTGCCAACTGCTGGTGGTGCTGCTGGACATGGCCGGTGTCGATGGCCGCAAACCATCCGATGATTACGGGCAACTGCTGGCGGAACTGGAACTTTACAATCCCGAGATTCTGAAGAAGAAGCGGCTGATCGTCGCCAACAAGATGGACCTGCCACAGGCAAGGAAGAACCTGGCGGCGTTCAAACGCAAGAAAGCGGGACGGACGTCTCGACCGTCAAAGAAGAAACAAGCGGGCGGGACCCGTTCGACAGGTTCAGGGCAAGCCCCCCCTCCACACAAGGTTATCGAAATCTCAGCGCTGGCGAGCCAAGGGCTGGAGAAATTAAAACTCGAGTTGCACAACGCCCTGACGTAGCCTGACGCTCGTTGCCTGTGGAAATCGGCGCTGAATCAGGAGGAGCGACACAGAAACTTATGACCGACCGGGTGAAGACCGTCAGCCTCGGCGTGCTCTTCTTGGCGATTGCCGGGGCGGTGTTTGCTTTCAATCCCGAGCAGGTGAGCGTTTTTCCCCCTTGCCTCTTTCACCGATTGACGGGCTTGTGGTGCCCTGGCTGCGGGACAACACGCGCACTTCATCAGTTACTGCACGGGAACGTGGCGGCGGCGATTCGATTGAATCCGCTGGCGATCTTGATGCTGCCGCTGGTCGGCTATCTGGTTGCGCGTGACAGCGCCAGCACGCTGAAGCCGACCTGGATTTGGGCATTGCTGGGTGTGGTGGTCGCGTTTGGGGTATTCCGCAACATTCCGGCATACCCGTTTACGTTGTTGGCGCCGTAACGACTCGACGGAGGTTTACATGTACAAGATTATCGGAGCAAACGGACACGAGTACGGGCCCGTGACAGGGGAGCAACTGCGACAATGGATCGCCGACGGCCGCGCCAACGCGCAGACCAAGGCGCAGGCCGAAGGATCGACCGACTGGAAACCGCTGGCCGACTTTCCGGAATTCCACGCCATGTTGGGAATCTCTCCCAACGTCCCCCCGCCAATCTCGTCGCCGCCGCAATTGGCTGGTGCGGATAAGAAGATCATCGCAGGAATCTTCGCCATCCTGTTTGGGACATTGGGGATCCACAAGTTCATCCTCGGGTACACCCACGAAGGCGTCACCATGCTGTTGATCAGTCTATTAACCTGCGGAATCGGCGCGAGCGTCATGTTCATTATCAGTCTTATCGAGGGAATTACCTACCTGACAAAGTCCGATGAAGATTTCGTCCAGACCTATGTCCTAAAAAAGAAAGGCTGGTTCTAACGTGTACAAGATTATTGGGGCGGACGGGCACGAATATGGACCAGTAACAGCAGATCAGTTGCGGCAATGGATTCGTGAAGGTCGCGCCAACGGGCAAACGCAGGTGAAGGCTGAGGACGGTACGGACTGGAAGACGCTGTCCGGTTTTCCTGAACTCTCAGGGGACACGGCGGGATTGAAAGTTCCACCGACAACACCGGTGACTGGGGCGCGAGCGCCCTCATTGCTCACGCCGAAAACCAGCGGCATGGCTATCACAGGACTGGTGATGGGGATTTTTTCGTTGATCCAGTGTTGCAGCTTTATATTTGGCACTTTGGGTGTGATTTTTTCGAGCGTTGGCCTCTCTCAAATCAACAAACGACCGGCGGAACTCACGGGCAAGGGCATGGCGGTAGCCGGTTTGGTAATGTCCATCGTCGGCCTCGCTATTAACATTGTCCTGGTCGTAGTCTACTGGGCTACAATCATGGCGGCATTGGCCACGCACCACTGAGGCATGACGCACGATGTCTCGCCTACACACAAATTCGTTCCTACCTGTCTTGGCGGGTCGATTCGCGCTAACAGCGCTGGCCTATGCGGCTGATCCCGCCCCTATCGCTTGGTTGCCGCCATGCCTGTTTCACCGATTGACAGGCTTGTGGTGTCCCGCCTGCGGCGCGACGCGCGCGTTTCATCAATTAGCGCGCGGGAATTTCATGGCGGCGTTTCACTTCAATCCAGTCGAGATGACAATCCATCATGGTTGACCAACCGCCAGTCATTTCCTTATCGCCGAAGCCGGTGAGGCGGTTGGCAGCGTGGGTGTGTCTCTTGCTGAATCTGTTCGTGTTGCCCGGATTGGGTTCGTTGATTGTTCGACAACCTCTCAAGGCCGCTATTCAGATAGTCCTCGCCCTGGGTGGCTTCGCCTTGACCATGGTCGGAGGAGCACCCATGCTGAACACGATCATCCAAACGAACGAGATTCCCGAACACCTCGGCAGTTCCTTTTGGATGGCGATTGCGGGACTCGTCCTCTTTCTCATCGCCTGGATCTGGGCGCTGACCGGCAGCGTTTCCGCCCTGGCCAAGTCAGGCGACAAGCAACCATGACAACAGAGGGCGTGCAGGTCGGCCAACGTCTCGAACTCGACATCACCACCGTCGCGTTCGGCGGCGATGGCATCGGACGCGTGGACAACTTCGTGGTGTTTGTGCCCTTCGTCATTGAAGGCGAGCGCGTCGAGGTGGAGATCGTCGAGGTCAAACGCCGCTACGCCACGGCGGACCTCGTGCGCGTGATCACCCCATCGGCGCGCCGCGTCGAACCGCGTTGCCCGTATTATGCGAAATGCGCCGGCTGCCAGTATCAGCACGTCGAGTACGCCCACCAACGCGAATTGAAACACAGCCAGATTCGTGACGTGTTCGAACGCATCGGTAAGATTGCCAGTCCGCCCATCGAGCCCGTTGTCGGTTCACCGCGCGAGTATCACTATCGCAACAAGATCGTTGTCCACGGCCCCGGCAAACCGGGTTTTTGGACCGTGCGCGGTCGGTCGATCATCGGCATCGAGCAATGTCCGATCGCGCGCGAGGAAGTGAATGTGAAGCTCGCGGAAATCAGCCAACAACCGCTGGAGAACGTGCATCTCACCATCCGCACGAATTCCGAACGGGAGGTCTGGCAGTACACGGAAACCCGACGGCCAAACAGCGAGTTGGATGAGATTGAAGCGCCTGCGGAGACGCCCATTGCGCACCGCACCATCACGGAAACGATCCTCGGCAAGAGCCTGCATGTCCCGCTCGGCTCATTCTTCCAGGTCAACCGCGAGGTGATCGAATTGGCGCTCGAACATACACGCCGGGCCTTTGCGTCCAGTGGTTGCAAGATTCTTGTCGATGCGTATTGCGGCGTCGGCCTCTTCTCCCTGATGCTCGCCGACCTCACCGAACACGTGTACGGAATTGAAGAAGACGCGAACGCAATCAAGGCCGCCAACGACAATGCGGAGCGGCTTGGTCTCTCGCGGTATGATTTCTACCCCGGCAAGACCGAACGGCTGTTATTTTACACGCTGCGGCAGTGCAATCTGGATCAGACGTGTCTGATACTTGACCCGCCGCGCTCGGGTTGCGCGCCGGTGGTGCTGAAGACGCTGCGCGAACATAAACCGCGGAAGATTATCTATGTGTCGTGCGCGCCGCCGATGCTCGCGCGTGACATCAAGCAGTTGCTGACACACGGCTATCGACTGGAGCGCGTCACGCCGTTCGATATGTTCCCGCAAACCGCGCACTGCGAAGCGGTGGCAGAACTCTGTCTGGCTTGATTCCGACCATACTGGATTTGCTATGATGGCGGCGGTGTCATGGCGAACATCCCATCACAGGAATTACAGACAATCGAGGGCACGCTCGAACGGATCGTGTATTCCAACGAGGAGAACCACTACACGGTCGCGCAGCTTCTCCCCGAGGGCGGGGCGCGGCGCACGGAGCCGATCACCATCGTGGGCAATCTCGCGTCGCTCAACGTCGGCGAGTCCGTCCGTGCGCAGGGCCACTGGGTGAACCACAAACAGTTCGGGCGACAGTTTGCCG
>JBGPVO010000134.1:0-5224 GCA_041491705.1 Verrucomicrobiia bacterium | reverse complement strand
GTATCTCGGATTCGCGGTGTCCGCCAAAGAGGAAATCCGTGGCGTCGTCCTGCTCCGGCTCACCGAGGTCGGTCCAGAACCCGGCAATTCCCGCATCGTACAACGGTTTGATCTTTCCCCACCACCAGGCGCGCGCGGCCGGATTCAGAAAATCGACATAACCGGCCGTGCCGTAAAACCCGTTGTTCTGCATAATGCTCGGCGAGGTCATCGCGGCATCGTTGGCGACCAGATAATGCAGCCCGGCCGCCTCATTGAAATTGGCCAGCGCCGGCTGGTTGACGTTGTTGATGTATTCCTCGTGGATATTGATCGTCTTGATGCCCGAGGCCGCGAGTGCTGTGAGATTGCTGGAAGGATTGGGGAAGTTCGTCGTGTCCCACGTCAAGCCGCCCATGACGCTTGGCGACCCAAACCAATAGAGGTCCAGGATCAGCGTATCGCACGGCAGGTCATTCGTGCGAAACGTGTCGCGTGCCGCATACATTTGCGACCAATTGCGATAGCCGTAGCGACACTGCATGTACGCCAGCGCCCAGCGCGGAGGAACGGGCGCGGTGCCGACGATTTGCCCATACCGATTCAACGCATCCGCCGGAGTGTTGCCCGCAATGAAGTAGTAATTCAGTTCTCCGTTGGAGACCAATGCCCGCCATTGCGTCGTGCTGGACAGCGTAAAATCCCATGTCTGCGAATACGTGTTGTCCATGAACACCGCGTAGCCCTTCGACGAGACCATCAAGGGCACCGCCATGTCCGTCATCGCCCCCGTCGAGAATCCGCTGCGCGCGTTGTACAGTGTCCGCGTCTGCCCGCGATAACTCAGCGGTTTGCCCAGTACCAATCCGAGCCCGTAAAACTGTTCGCCGTTCGACATCACAAATGTGTCGCTGCTGTTCGTGACCGAACCAGGCGTGAACGCGAGGCCCGTGGCATTCGTGTCCGTCAGCCACACCGTACCATCGAGCTTGCGAAAGGTGAGACGAAAGGGGGTCTTCGAGACGTCCACGCGCAAACCGGATGTCGTCACCGTCAACGTACTTCCATCGACCACGGAGATCGGGGGGCGCACCCAATTCTTGATAACGGTGAAGGAGGCGTTCGTGTTGAACGTGAGGCCATTCGGTTCCATGCGCACGCGTACGATATTCGCGTCCACGAACTCTAGCTTTACGACGGCGGTCGCGCAGGTGAACGTGAGTTCGGTGAGCGAATTGCTGGACCACGAGGTCACGGAGCCGGGATCAGCGAGACCGACAAGGGGCAGGCCGAGCAGCACGCCAAACAGGAGCGTTACCGTCCGATTCATGTTGGTAAAACGATTTTCCTCGCGTTTCGCCAGAAAAGCAAGGCTCGACTCGACAAATCCTATCCCCTGGGATATGTCCCCACGCATGGATTCGGGCCTGCAAATCCGTCCGTACGCACCGCGCGACCGCGCCGCCGTGCGGAAAATCTGCGCCGACACCGCCGACGCTGGCCTTGCCATCGAACGGTTCTTTCCCGACCGCGAGGTCTTTGCGGATTTGTTGACGAATTACTACACAGAGTTCGAGCCGCAGTCGGTGTTCGTTGCGGACGATGGCAACGAGATTGTGGGCTACGTCACTGGATGCGTGGATACCAGGCGATTCCTGCGCGTGATGACGTGGCGCATCGTGCCGAACGTCGTGGTCAAGGCGCTGTTTCGCGGCACACTGTGGCACCCGCAAACCGTGCGCCTGTTCCGCGCGAATGTCGGCATGTGGTTGAAGAACGGGCATCGAAGGGGGCCGAAACTCGACGGCTATCCCGCGCACTTGCACGTCAATGTGCGGGAAGGCTTCCGCGGCCAGCGAATCGGACCGCGTCTGGTCGATACATTCTGCGAACGCGCCCGTGCGGCAGGCGTTCGGGGCGTTCACGCCGGTGTCAGTGCCGAGAACCCGCGTGGTTGTCATTTCTTCGAGGGACTGGGCTTCGCCGAACTGCACCGGGAACCGCGCTTGCGCAAGATGGACGGGTCGGGCAGAATCCTCTACACGATCATCTACGGCAAGAGATTCGACTGAGAAGTGCAGCGGGCGGCGAACCAAGCATTTTACTTGAGCAAGCCGGCGACTCACCGCTATCATGCGAATCTCATATGGGCGAGAAGACCGACGGATTTGACGTGTCGTACGTGGCGCATCTGGCGCGCATGCACCTGACGGACGCGGAGAAGATAAAGATCTCCGCGCAACTCAAGGACATTCTGGCCTACGTCGCCAAGCTCAACGAACTGGATGTCTCGAAGGTCGAGCCGATGGCGCACGCCACACCGCTCTCGAATGTGTTTCGCAAAGACGAAGTCCGACCGTCCATCGATCCCGCCAAGGTACTCAAGAATGCGCCCGAGCAGGCCCGTGACCTGTTCATCGTCCCCAAGATTGTCGAATGAGCCTGCATACCCTGACAATCCATCAACTCCGCGACAAGCTCCGACGCGGCGACGTTTCCGCGCGCGAGGCGACGCAGTCACTGCTCGACCGGATCCAGTTTGTTGACGGTAAGCTGAAGGCATATCTCTGGCTCAATGCCGACGACGCGCTCGCCCAAGCGGACGCCATCGACCGCAGCGGCATCGCCAAGAACGGCAAGCTTCTCGGCGGCGTGCCCATCGCCATCAAGGACGTCATCAACGTCGAGGGCCAGCCCTGCACGTGCGGCTCGAAAATTCTGAAGGGGCACACGTCCGTGTACGACGCGTTCACGGTGCAGCGGTTGCGCGAAGCCGGTGCGGTCTTGCTGGGGCGCACGAACATGGACGAGTTTGCGATGGGTAGCTCCACTGAGAACTCGAGTTGGGGCATCACGCGCAATCCGTGGGACCTCGAACGCATCCCCGGCGGTTCCAGTGGCGGTAGCGCGGCAGCGGTCGCGGCGGACGAGGCGTTCGCGGCACTCGGCACCGACACGGGCGGATCGATTCGACAGCCGGCATCGCTTTGTGGTTGCGTCGGGTTCAAGCCGACGTATGGCCGCGTCTCGCGCTACGGCCTTGTCGCCTTCGCATCGTCTCTGGACCAGATTGGGCCATTCACAAAAGACGTGGCGGATGGCGCGCTGATGCTGCGTGTGTTGGCGGGGCACGATCACCACGATTCGACGAGCGTGCCGCAGCCGGTGCCGGATTACACGATGGCGCTCGGCAGTGGCGTGAAGGGTCTGCGCATCGGTTTGCCGAAGGAGTATTTCATCGACGGCATGAATCGCGAGGTCGAGACGGCGGTGCGCGCGGCGATCAAGAAGTTGCAGGGCTTGGGGGCGGAGATCGTGGAGATTTCGCTGCCGCACACCGATTACGCGGTGGCCGTGTATTATTTGATTGCGACGGCGGAAGCGAGCGCGAACCTTGCGCGGTTCGATGGCGTGCGTTACGGCGCGCGGGTCACGGGCGAAGATGTGATCGACATGTACGGGAAAACACGGGGGGCCGGATTCGGGCCCGAGGTGAAACGGCGCATTATTCTCGGCACATACGCGTTGAGCGCGGGTTACTACGACGCGTATTACCTGCGCGCGCAGAAGGTGCGGACGCTCATCCGCCAGGATTTCGAGAAGGCGTTCGAGAAATGCGATGTCGTCGTGACCCCGACGTCGCCGGAAGTCGCCTTCCGAATCGGGGAAAAGACGGGTGACCCCCTGAAGATGTACTTGAGCGACATCTTTACGATCAGTGTCAACCTCGCCGGCATCTGCGGCGTGAGCATTCCCTGCGGCTTCACCAGCAGTCCGCGGCTGCCGATCGGGCTGCAGATAGTGGGCAAACCGTTTGGCGAGGAGACCGTGTTGCGCGTGGCGCACGCATACGAGCAGGCGACGGAGTGGCATAAGCAGAGGCCAACATTGTAGCATCATGCAATACGAAGCGGTCATAGGTCTGGAAGTACACGTGCAGCTCAAGACGAAGAGCAAGATGTTCTGCGGCTGCGCGACTGAGTTTGGCGCGCCGCCGAACACGCAGGTCTGTCCCGTCTGCCTCGGATATCCGGGCGTGTTGCCCGTCATGAATGAAGAGGCCGTAAGGAAAACGATCCTGACGGGTCTAATGATTGAGAGCGAAGTAGCGCGGTTCAGCAAATGGGACCGCAAGAACTACTTCTATCCGGACATGCCGAAGAACTATCAGATTTCACAGTACGACCTGCCCTTGTGCGCGGGAGGCTCGGTGGAGATCAAGCTGGACGGCGGGAAGACGAAGAAGATCGGCATCACCCGCGCGCACCTGGAGGAGGACGTCGCGAAGAACATTCATTTCGAGACGACCAGCGGCGTGGACTTCAACCGCGCCGGCGTGCCGTTGATGGAGGTCGTGAGCCAGCCGGACCTCAGTTCGCCCGACGAGGCGTTTGCGTATCTCACCGCGATCAAGGAAATCCTCATCAGCGGTGGGATCAGCGATTGCGACATGGAGAAGGGGCAACTGCGCTGCGATTCGAACGTGTCCGTGCGGCCCGTTGGCCAGAAGGAGTTTGGTGAGAAGGTCGAGATCAAGAACATGAACACGATCTCGGGAGTGCGGCGGGCGCTGGCGTATGAAATCCAGCGGCAGACCGCCGCGCTGCAGAAGGCCGAGAAGGTGTCGCAGGAGACGAGACGCTGGGACGACGCCACCGGTAAGACGCTGGTGATGCGCACGAAAGAGTATGCGCACGACTATCGGTATTTCCCCGAGCCGGACCTGATGCCGGTGGTGGTCAGCGACGAAATGATTGCCGACGTGCGGAAACTGTTGCCGGAACTGCCCGAAACCAAACGGCAGCGGTTCATCAAGCAGTACGGGTTGCCGGAGTATGACGCGGGTGTGCTGGTGGCGGACGCGACCCTGGCAGCTTTCTATGAGCGGGCAGCGCGCGGCACGAACAATCCGAAGGCGATTTCGAACTGGGTAATGACGGAACTTCTTGGTAAACTGGCCGAGGCGAAGTTGACGGTTGACGAATGTCCAATCAAGCCCGAACATCTCACGGAGTTGGTGTCGGTCATCGATGGTGGCCAGATCAGCGGGAAGATGGGCAAGGAAGTGTTCATTGAGATGTTTCGCAGTGGCAAGAGCCCGTCCGTGATCGTCAAGGAGAAGGGTTTGGTGCAGGTCAGCGATGCGGGGGCGATTGAAGGCTTTATCGAGGACGCAATTGCCAAGAACCCCAAATCCGTGGCAGATTTCCGGGCCGGGAACGAGGCGGCCATCAACTTCCTGAAG
>JBGPVO010000133.1:0-5248 GCA_041491705.1 Verrucomicrobiia bacterium | reverse complement strand
CCGATGGCCAACTCGCAAAGCAACCAGTTGGGCCAGCGGGTCCAGCGCGGATACCAGTCGCGGCAGCATTGCGCGAGGTCCTTGCCGGTCACGACCCCCAAGCGGGCCGAGATCACCTGCATGAAGATCGCCATCAGGCTTGCCAACCCCACCACCCACAGCAGACCGTACTTAAACTGTGCCCCGCCTTGCAAGTCCGTGCCCCAATTGCCCGGGTCCATGTAGCCGACGCTGATGAGAATCGCCGGTCCGACGAACGCCCGCCATTGTTTCCAAAAGCCGGCCTCATGGTGCGGCACTTCCACCGTACCATGCATACCTTCCAGTGATAGATGGCTCCCATGGGACGAAACTGTCCCGCGAACATCACCTTCACTGCGATCCGAGAGTTTAGTCAAGCCTAAGTTTCTTGTGCCCGACTATATCGCATCTCCCTTTCCTGTCAACACCGAAATCACCGATAAGCGGTAAATTCTGGAATGCGCCCTGCCCCGCGCTGGAATCTCCCGTTGATTTCCGTCGCAGTTTCCAGTTAATTTCGTGAGACTGTATATTGTGAGCGAGCCAACTCCAGCATTGGAACGCGGCGAACCGACGATTGCGACCGTGCCCACCGACACACGGACGGAGCCGCGGAGCATCGTCACGGGCGGAATCAGTTGGCGAAAGACTTTTGCCGCCTTCCGCCATCGCAACTATCGCCTCTTCTTTTCCGGACAGCTTGTGTCCGTCATCGGCACGTGGATGCAACAGGTGGCCTTGGGCTGGCTCGTGTACGATCTCAGCAATTCGGCCTTCACCCTCGGCGCCGTGCGTTTCCTCTCGGCCATCCCGATTACGCTCCTGACGCTCGTGGGCGGCGCGATGGCTGACCGGGTCGAGAAACGCCGCATCGTGATCATGACCGAGAGCACCGCCATGGTGCTGGCCTTCGCGCTGACCACCCTCGTGTACCTTCACATGATCAAGGTCTGGCATATCGCTCTGATCGGCCTGCTCGAAGGAATCACTGACGCGTTTGACATCCCGACGCGACAGAGTTTCGTCATCGACATGGTCGGCAAGGACGATCTGATGAATGCCATCGCGTTGAACTCGTCGCTGTTCAACGGCGCGCGTGTGTTTGGCCCCGCATTAGCGGGCGTGGTAATCGGCGTAGTCGGCATGACCGGCTGCTTTTTCCTGAATGCGGTGTCCTACCTCGCCATCGTCGCCGCTTATCTCGCCATGCGTCTGCCCGCCATGACTCAGCGACCGGAACGAAAACCGATGTGGCATGAAACGGTGGAAGCGCTGCGCTACGTCTGCAGCCACCGCACCCTGCGTGCCGTCGTCTCGCTCGTCACCATCGTGAGCCTGTTCGGCTGGCCGTACAGCGTGCTGCTGCCCGTGTTCGCCCGCGACGTACTCCACGTGGGCGCCAGTGGGTATGGCTACCTTATGGCCGCCAACGGTATCGGCGCGCTTATCGGGGCGCTGAGTCTCGCTTCGCTTGGCGATTCACCGCACAAACGAAAGCTCTTCTACGGCGGGCTATTCGGCTTTTGCATCATGCTCGGCGTGTTCGCGTTGTCGCATATCTACTGGCTCTCGGCGGCGGCGTTGGCGGGCTCGGGCTTCTTCATGATCATCTTCTTCGCGACGGCCAACACCGCCGTGCAAACCCGCGTGCCCGACGGACTCCGCGGCCGCGTCATGGGCATTTACGCGCTCGCGTTCCTCGGTCTGACGCCGTTCGGCAGCCTCCTCGCGGGTTATATCGCCAAGACCACGAGCGCCTCATTCGCCGTCACGCTTGGCGCGGCGATTTGCATGATCGCGGGGCTCATCGTCATGCGGCTGATGCGCCCGCAACGACCCGGCGCCCCAGTCAAGTCAACACCGTAAGAACTTCTTTCCCAGTACGCGAAGCTCCGCAATAACGACGCCACGCCGGCTATTTCGCCGGCTCCGGTGGTTTGTTCATACCGGCCATCTTTTGTGCGAGGCCGGCGGTGTATTTCTCATACTGCTCGCTATCCACCGTGAACTCTCCGCGCATATAATTTGAGTCTTTCCAGTTCCAGTTCTGGCCGGCATCGTTGTATGCGAGCTTCGTCGTGGCACCTTGGAAGTACTCGCGATGAATTGGGTCCGCGCCCGGCGGATTGACGATCTTCGGGTGGCCGCCGAGGCCGCCTTCCACGAGATGCCCTTCAACCGTGCCGTATCCGCCCACCGTGATCTTGTTGTCCTTGCCCTCGGCGACACGAGTGATGGGTACGTACTGTATCTTCGTCTTTCCCGACGAGGCAAACGGCAGCACGGTCTTGCCGATGGCCTCCAGCGCCTCGCGTTGCTCGGGCGTGGCCTTCTCGTCGATGTAGAGATACGAGAAGTTCCATTTGCCGAACGATTCCATCATGGTCTGCCCATCAGGACTTTGACCGAAGTGGCCCATCGCCAAACCATCGAGTTTCACCTTGCCATAGTGGCCGTTCTTGATGAACAACACCTGCATACCGCCGCAATTCATCCGGGTCGGCAACGAGTTGAACCAACACGGGCACGCCGCGTTGCAGCTACATGCCTCCTCGAGTTGCCCGCTAATTTTCCACGAGATCTTTTTTGCCGGCGCGGCTGCGTCGGCCCCGAGCGCACGCGAGCCCGCCACCAGCGAGGAGATCATCAGGGTGAAAAGGATTGAAACGAAAGAGAAGCCGCGTTTGTGCATACATCCTCCTGTGTTTTGTGAATTGACCCGATCGTGTTCGACGCCACCAACGTCTACAGTATAGCGCAGTCGCCACCCAAATGCCAAGTGGAGAGTAACAACAGCCTTAACGATTCCACGTGCACGCTGGCCGCGCTTGTAGTACACTCCCCAGCCAAGGTGATAAACACTCAGGATTCCAACACGACCATGGCGGTGTTTCTGGATTTGGAGAATATTGCCCTCGGCGTGCTCGATGCTCATTACCCACGGTTCGAGATCCAGAGAATCCTCGAACGTCTCCTCCTCAAAGGACACATCGTGGTCAAGAAGGCGTATTGCGACTTTGACCGCTTCAAGGTGTTCAAGCGCGACTTGCACGAGGCGGCGTTCGAACTCATTGAGATTCCGCACTTGCGCGTCTCAGGAAAAAACTCCGCCGATATCCGGATGGTCGTGGATGCGCTCGATCTCTGTTACACGAAGAGCCACGTCGACACCTTTGTCATCGTCAGCGGCGACTCCGATTTCTCACCGCTCGTGAGCAAACTGCGCGAGAACGCCAAGACCGTCATCGGCGTCGGCGTCAAGAACTCCACCTCCGACCTGTTCATCAACAACTGCGACGAATTCCTGTACTACGACGATCTGGTGCGCGCGGCGACGCAGAAACCGCGGCAGCGCGGCGCGGCACAGTCCGCGACGCCCGCAGCCAAGACCACCGAGGGCAGCGCCACCACCAAGGGCCCCCCGGTCGCCGATGCCTTCGACCTGGTGGTGAAAACGCTGGAAGCCATCACCGAGGAGCGGGACGCGGATGATCCCACGTACGGCTCCATGATTAAGCAGGCGATCAAGCGTCGTAATCCCGGCTTCAACGAGCGCGCGTACGGCTTCCGCTCGTTTAACGACCTCTTGCTGGAGATGCAGAATCGCGGCGTCCTGAAATTGGAGCCCGACAAAAAGTCCGGCGGCTACACCGTCCAAGCCGTCGAGTGAGTGAACTGTTCGTTGAGGCTTCCCTGTCTCGAAAGCCCTCGGGGCGAACGAAGCGCAGTATCTCTTCGGGCCACGTGCGGCCGTCGGCCGGCTAGAACTTCACCGACTTGACGAATTGCAGGAAGATCCCCTTCTGTGCTTCCACCAGCGGAGCGTCGCCCGTCATCTTGAAGAACCACGAGTTGCCTGCGTGTGGGATGGTGACCACCACCATGCGTAGCGGTTGCGTCTTGCCTGGGGAAGCGGTGTCCGCCTTAAAATCCACCACGGTGGCTTTCGCGCCGTTGATCACCAGGTCCGACGTGATGCCGCTGATTTCATCCGGAGCGACAGGCCCAAGCCCGATCTGGCCGCGCCAGCGATTGATGTTCGCCAGCAATCCACCGACATCACCCGGGAACACCGACACCACAATCTCCGCGGTTTGGCCATCCGCCGCTTTCGCCAGGAACGTCGCGCGGCGCATCGCCGATGCTTTGCCCTCCTGCCAATCCGTGGGCACCGTCCATTGTGGATTCGACGCATCTGCCGCCGCGCCGGGCGGCAACGCCTGCGCACTCATGCCAATGTCCGGATGTCCCGGCGGCAACGCCGCAGGTTTGGTCGCCTCTTGGGAAGCCGGTGCCTGCGGCGGCGCAGGCTGCGAAGTGGATTCCGACTGATTACAGCCAGCCACGACCAGGGCCGCTGCGACAAATGAGCAATGAACCAACCGCGCCTTCATCATCATGATGTTGGTGAGAATGATTCCTGCGCGCCCTCGAGTCAAGCGTCAGCGGTGAGCTTATTGAACCCGTCCGCAGACACACGCGCGGCGGCTCTTGATCAGAATCCCCTCGCCTTCGCCAGTTTCTTGTCGATGTCGGCGGTCTTGGCTTGTTCCTTCAACCAGAACTCGGGGCTGGTCAGCGCGCGCAGTTCGTCGATGCTCTTGCCCTGTTGTTCCACCCAGGTGAAATACTTCTGGTTGTGCCACCGGGTGCGGTTGTAGGACGTGCCTTCTTGCACCCATTCCTTGATGTCAGCTTTGCGGAAGATGTCCATGCGTCGTTTGGCTTCCTCTTTGGTCATCTTGCCGACGGTCTTGTTTAGGCGCGCGATCACTGATGGATAACGGTCAAAGCCGTCGGTGGCGATGGTAACGACGTTCTGGCCTTTACCCGCCTTGAGCACTTTCGCGGTCTTGATTGCGCCGAGAATGTTGCACACGGAACTGATGCCGAACGTGTCCACAAACGCCTTCGCGAGATCAGGCTTCACGCCTTCGCCGACGAGCACCTCCGCGCCTTCCTGCAAAAGCTGCAGCCCCTTGAGGCATTCCTGATCATCAATGCAGATGAGCCAGTCCATGTTAAACAGGTTGTGGATCCAGGTGGCGTGTTTGTCGCCAATGCCCTCAATGGCGTGCGCGCCGAATCCAACGTTGTACAGCGTCGGGCATTGGACCGGTTCGAGGCCGACGATCTTGCAATCAGAGAACTGCTGCTTGAGGTAATCGCCTGCGGCAATCGTGCCCGCCGAACCCATCGCCGACACGAACGCGGCGACCTTGCCGTT
>JBGPVO010000132.1:0-5281 GCA_041491705.1 Verrucomicrobiia bacterium | reverse complement strand
CGCCAGGTCGCACGCCTCCGCGCTCACATCGATTCCCAGCACCACGCAGCCGGCTGCCTTCAAAATCTGCACGGTCAGTTGCCCGACCAAACCGAGGCCGATCACCGCCACCACTTCCCCGATCCGTGCGTCGGCCTGCCGCACACCGTGCATCGCCACCGCGCCCAGCGAGGTAAACGCGGCATGATCCAGCGCGACGCCTTCCGGTAACCTGGCGCACAGGTTCTGCGGCACCACGACCACTTCGGCGTGGCTCGCGTAGTCCTGTCCGCCACACGCCACGAGGTCGCCGACTGACAATCCCGTCACGCCTTCGCCGGCCTCGACAATGGTGCCCGCACACGAGTAACCGAGCGTCTTCCATTGATCGAGCTGCGCCTGGACTTTGCGCACCGCCGCGGACAGCCCCTCACGCTTCACCGTGTCGACCACGCGCCTGACCAGATCCGGCCGCGACCGCGCCTTGCCGACGAGCGATTGCTGCGCGAGATTGACCGTCGCCCGTTCCGTGCCCGGGCTGACCAGCGAGAATGCGTTGCGCACGCGCACGCAACCCGGCGCCAGCGCCGGCGGCGGCACGTCCACCAACCTGATTTCGCCTGTCTTGAAGTCCTGGACGAGTTGTTTCACGGTTCCAGTAGTCCTTTGGCTCGAAGCTCCTGGACGATCCCCAGGAATTGCCGTGCTTGCCCAACGTTGCCCACCGTGACGCGCAAGCAGCCTTTCATTTGCGGGACCGCGTCCTTGTTGCTGACGTACACGTTCCGCGCGGCCAGCGCCTTTGCCGCGCGCCCCGGCGTGCGCATCTGCCAGATGATGAAATTCGCCCGGGTGTTGTGAACGACAAATCCGAGTTCCGTAAGCCCGTCCACGATGGCTTGTCGCGCGCGACCGCACTCGGCCACCGTCTCGCGCATGTACGGCAGGTCTTCCATCGCCGCGTGGGCGGCGATTTGTGTGAGCGCGCTGACGGCCCAGGGCGCCAGCACGCGCGTCAATACCTCCAATACCGCCGGCTGGGCGACCACATAGCCGCACCGCATGCCGGCCAGAGAAAAGGCCTTGGAAAACGACCGCAAGACCAGCAGGTTCGGGTGGCCTTCGGTCAACTCGACGCCGCTCTCGCCGTAGTACTCGTTGTACGCCTCGTCGACCACCACCAGCGTGTCGCGCCGCTTCTCCAACAGCTGCCGCATCCGTTCGCGCGGGTACCCCACGCCCGTGGGATTGTTCGGGTTCGCGAGATAAACGATCTTGTGTGCGCCGCCCTTCGCGAGCAGTTCGTTGAAATCGGGCGTGAACGGCTTGCTGAACTGGAATGACTCGATGCGCGCCTGCTGCAATTTGCATTGCACCGGGAACACCGCGTACACGGGCGACACGATCAGAACCGGGTCGTCCTTCGTCAGAAACGCGCGCGCGATCAGCTCCATCGCCATGTTTGAGCCGTTGGCCACGAGCACCCAATCGACGGGCACGTTCAGGTAACGGCCAATGGCCCGCCGCAGCGCTGTGCACGCGCTGTCAGGGTACCAATTGAGCGTCGCGTCCTGCGCCACGGCCGCCCGCAACGCGTCCAGCACCCGCGGCGACGGTGGCGTCTGGCATTCGTTCAGGTCCATCTTCAGCACGCCCGGGCCGCCGGCGACCGGCTCGACCGCGTGATAGCCGTCCAGGGCCGCGACATGCGGCGGCACCCATTTGTCTCTCGGGAAAGCCGTCATCCTTGGAACTCTGTTCGTACGGGCTCGTGTGCGTTACGCTCAATCTGGCGTTGCACGCGGAGCCAGTGTACCCGTTTGGCGCAATTGCGCAACGCTTTCGGGAGCAACTGGCGCGCCCGCGGGACCGTGTTGGCGCGGAACTCCGAGTCCGCGGCGTGCAGCGCCGCCAAGTCCTGCGTGGGCGCGTATAATTTGCGCGAAGCCTTCCGCAGCACGTCCGGTGTCAGTTCACCGGAAGCATCCGGAAACTCGACGCAGGCCCGCCCGACGTCCACCGCATAATGCGCGTCGCTGCCGGCCTGGGCCGGCAATCCCCGCTCGCGAGCCAGCCTGGCAGCCGTCTGGTTGCGCTCGGGCGGTTCGTAGCCGTTGCAGACCTCGATGGCGTCGGCGGATTTCAAGAGTTCTTCATCCACGCCCGCGCGGAACAGTCCGGACCTCGGGTGGAAGGGGTGCGGCAATACCACAAAACCGCGTTGCGCGCGGATTTCGTCAGCCGCTTCCCGCCACGTTCGCGCCGCGATCTTGCGTTCCAAAAACAGGCCGATAAGGTGCGCGCCGCCTTCGAGCGACACCTCCGTGCCCACGATAACGGTGAGGCCATGGTGGTTGTCGCGCGCGCGCAACGCGCCTTCGACCTCGTCGTGATCGGTGATCGCCAGATGCGTCAGCCCGCGGCGCGACGCCTGCTCCAGCACCGCGTCCACCGCCGCGAAGCTGTCGTGGGAATAGCGCGTATGACAATGCAGATCGGCGCGAATCATGGTTTCACCAGGGACACGACGTTGCGAATCTTGCCGCTCGGATCCGGCTGGATGTGGTCGACCACTTCGAAATCAATCTTCACCCCGTCGCCGAGAAAGCGCGCGAGTTTGCCGCGCAATTCGTTCGTTTCCGCCCCGTTGAATTGGCGGGCCGGCACGATGCGTACGACCACGGCGTTCGGCCCGGTCTGCACGACCTGGAATTGGCGCACCTTCTCGTGCGTTTCGAACAGCGTGTAGAACCGCACCGACGGGACGTATTTCTGTTCGCCCGTGACGATGGTGTCGTTGACGCGGCCCAGGATGCGCTCGATGCATGGCAGTCCGCGTCCGCACCCACACGGTTCTTTCGCGGGCACAGCCAGATCGCCCAGGTCGTACCGAATCAGCGGCATGGCGTGGTTGATCAGGCCCGTGCCGATCATGCGATGGCCGAGTTCGCCCGCGCCCGTCGTAACCGGAACGAGTTCGAGAATGCCGCCCTCGCCGTTGACATGGAACGGGCCGCGCGGATCGCACTGGCAGGCGGTGACGACGCGCTCGTTGCTGCCCCACCAATCGTACGCCGGACATTGCAGCACGCGCTCGATGACCGCGCGCATCTCCGGCGAGAGCGTCTCGCTGGAGCTGAGCACGGCGCGCGGGGCGTGGACGCGGAGACCCTCGGCGGCGGCGAATTGCGCGAAGATGTAGATCGATGACGGGTAGCCGCGGACGAATTCCGGCTGGAAGCGATTGAACTCCGCGACGTACGCGCGCAGATTGGCCGGTTTCATGTCGTACACGCTGAAGAAAAGCGTCCGTGTCCACGGGTGATGTTCCCAGAGCGGATCGCGTTCGCTCCGGGGAATATAATGACGAAATGCGGCAATGCGCGCGCCCGTGCGATAGCCCGCCCAGCGCCAGAACCGGATCGCGTACGCCATCTCATACGCCTTTTGCTCGACCGTGAGCAGGAACCGCAGCGGCTCGCCCGTCGAGCCGCTCGTGTGGTCTTCAATGAGCCGGCGCCGGTCGCAGCGGCGATTGAGAAACTGGTCGGGGTTGTCCCTGACCTGCTGTTTTTCCAGCACGGGAAGACGGGCGAGATCGGACAACTCGCGGAAGTCATCGGGTGTCGCGCCGAGTTTCTGGAAGAGCGATTGATAGTAGGGCACGTTCTCGGCGGCGTCGCGAAGCAGATCGCGCAGCCGGCGAAGTTGCAACGCCTGCCATTCATCCGTGGGCAGCCACTGCGTGCGCCGCAACTCGCGCAGATACACCCAGCCGCCCTGAACGTAGCGGGATACGACGCCGGGTTGGGGGCGGTGCGACGTCATGATTCCCCCCCGCCGCGGTTGTGGTCATTGGAGTCGAAGTTTCGCAGGTGCAGCAGTTGGGTGAGCAGCAGGAGAATGAAGCGCGGATTGTGGATCAGATACCGCCGCCAGAGCCGACGCGGCTCCATCATCAGCCGGAAAAACCATTCCAAGCCGGACTTCTGCATCCAGCTCGGCGCGCGCGGCACCCGGCCCGCGTGGAAATCGAGGGCCGCGCCGATACCGATCGTGACGGCGTGCAGGCGCGGTTTGCGCTCGGCCATCCAACGCTCCTGTTTCGGGCAGCCGAGCGCCACCAGCACAATCTTCGCTTCGGATGCCGCCAATGCCTGCGTGTGCGATTCGATATCCTCGGGTGTCAACGCCCGGTAGGGCGGCGAGATGGCGTCGACGATCCGGATGCCGGGAAAGTGCCGCTCCGCGAACGCGGTGAACGCGGCCACGGTTTCCTCGCTGCCGCCGTACAACGCGATGGGGACTCCCTCTCGCGCGGCGGCTTCGCAAACATGGAACGTGAGCGCCGATCCATCCACCCGCGGTGTGCGGCGGATCCCCATGACCCGCAAGACCCACACCAGCGGCATGCCATCGGGTGTCACCAGATCGGCGGCATTGACGATTTTCCGGAAGTCCGCCGCGTCATGGGCTTCCATCACCATGTGAACGTTGCACACGCACACGTACCGCGACTCACCCGCCCGCGCCCACTGCAGGATGCGGGACGTGGCGTCCGGGTAACTCGTCGCATCCACCCATGTGCCAAGGATGTGACGATGCTCCAACGGCTGTATGATGACTTGCTCCTTCATCGCCGCGCCCGTTGGATGGCAGTGTGGTAAATGTCTAGCAGCATCTCGTGATTGCGTTCCCCCGCGTACTTCGCTTCAAATTCCTTTCGCGCCGCCTGCCGCATCTCCTGAACCGCCTCCGGATGAGATCGTGCCCATCGCACCTGCATGACGAGTTCGTCCACGTTCCCAGCGCGGAAATGAAGTCCCGTCTGCTGGTGCCGCACCAAGGACGACATAGCGCCCAGATCGCTGGCCACAACTGGCAGCCCCACCGCGAAAGCCTCCACAATGCTCATCGGAAATCCCTCATACCAAATGGACGGGAAAATGAGAAGCGTTGCGCGCCGCATCAGCGCCACCACTTGGTCGCGCGATACGCGTCCCAGCCACTCGATTGCCTGTGATTCTTTCGACGCAGATTTCACGATTTCAGCAAGCGGACCGTCTCCGACAATCCTCAGCGGAATTTCCCCCGCAAGCTTCTTCCATGCAGCAAGTAACGTGCTGACGCCCTTTTCTTCCGATAATCGTCCAACAAACAGGGCGTAGCCCCCATCACCCTTGCCCACGGCGGGGGCCGGATGCACAAAATTGGGCTTCACGAACATTTTCTCGGCCGGCAGCCCGCCTTCCGTCAGTTTTTGCCGGCTGAACTCCGTGAGGGCGATGTAGGCATCCACCAT
>JBGPVO010000131.1:0-5310 GCA_041491705.1 Verrucomicrobiia bacterium | reverse complement strand
GTCGTCGCTGGCGCGCTCGTCGTCCAGGCATATCACGCTTATTTTGTGAAGTGGGCGCGACATCCCATGGTCGCAGCCTGGTTTTACGATGACGCCGTCGCCCATGCGCGATCGTTGTTGGCCGCGCCGCGCGACATTCCCAAGTACGTGGTGTTTTCCGCAGAGCAGGGCCGATACGACCGCGGTCTCCCATCTTCCGCACGCCCCATCATGTTCCTCACCGATACATTCTCACCGGAAAACCAGCAGAAACTGGGCGTCCATTATTTGCTTTCGGATCAGACCAATCAAATCGCGCGGGGTTGGGTCTACGTTGATTTCATTCCGCCACCGGCGGCGTATTAGAGCCACGGTCGATCACAACCGCGCGAATTCATTGACGAAGTCAAAAAGTTGGTATGAAATGCCACAATGGCGAGAAGCATAAGCCATATGAGCTGTCGACCCCACGTGCATGCAATCGCCGGACGGTCGCACGAATCCGTACGCTGAGTCGGAAAGGAGATTTGGGGGGAAGCTGTGAGCGCGAATTGTCCACGATGTGCGAAGGCGCTTGAGGAAGAGCAACTGGACGAGTTGTCGTTCCGCTGCTGCCGTAACTGCCAGGGGATGTTGCTCTTGCATGCTGATTTGACGGATGTGTTGGAGAGGAGCTGGCACGCGGTGCCGAAAGAAAAAGCGGAGGTGACGGCGTTTCGCGTGACTGATGGCTGGCAAAATGAACCGAAGTTCCGCTGTCCCGATTGCAGCCAGACGATGGAAAAATACGGATACATGGGTATCGGCGCGATTCAGATTGATCGTTGCGACCCGTGTGCGCTGGTATGGCTCGACGCCGACGAATTGCAGAATATGGTCTTGGCGCTCGCGAAGGCCAGCTATCGCAGCGAGACCGCGTGGCAGGAATCGCAGCGGGATAAGATGGACATCGCTGAGGTAGGAGTACAAGGAGCCAGCATCCCTACTGTCGGAACACGCGGATGGCTGTTCGTTGGCCGCGGTTCAAATCTTGCCCCAGCCATGTCGCTCCTCAGCTTGCTTCTGCGGTAAGCTTCTGCTAATCTGGCGAAACGTTTATGGCCAAGCTGCCACGGGTACTCGTCTGTATGCTGGGGTTGTGGATGTGGGGTACATCCGCCTTTGCCGGTCCTGCCGATGTTCCTGTCCTCTTTCAACTCACAACCAACACGACGTTCGGCGAAAGCATGTTCGTGTTGGGCGACATACCCCAATTGGATAACTGGAATCAGGTCAACGCGATCAAGATGGTACCCGCCAGTTGCGTTGGCTCGGTCTGCACGTGGTCAGTGAGCATCGGCATCCTTCAGGGGTCGAGCTACGAATACAAGTTTGTGAAGCGCAATGACTGTGCAACGTGTTACAGCAACCCGGCCAACGTTGTTTACGAACCGCCACCGAACGTCAATCGCACGGGTTCGACGCCGGCCGGACCTCCCGCGCCGTGGAGCGGCAAGACCGTCTTCTATTTGTCGAGTTGGTCAAGCGTTTCGCTGCTGTACTCGAACACGGCCACGACCAATTTCGTTGTTCAGCCGATGACCGCCGTCGGACCGGGCCGCGGTGGCGCAGAGAAGCTGTGGCGAGTGGACAGCATCAATCACGCGGGCGAGACGAATCTGATCTTCGTGTTCACCGATAACCAGGGCCATTACGACAACCCCGACGGTGTGGGCGGTCGCAACTACGAGACCCCGCTGGATGCGTTCGTGGCGCAGGACGGACAAGTCTATAACTACTGGCCGCCGGCATCTGTCAGCACGAATCGGGTCGAGACGTTCACCCTCAACTCCACGAATCTCGCGAGCCGGACGATTCGCGTCTATTTGCCGCGCGGTTACAACGAGAACCCGACGAAGCGATACCCCGTTCTGTACATGCATGATGGACAGAACCTGTTTCTCGGCATGGGAATGTTCGGTTGTTGGTACGCCGACACAAACGCGAACGCTCTAATCCGCTTCGGCAAAATGCGCGAGACGATCATCGTCGGCGTCGACAATTCATCGGACAGGCTGTGTGAGTATTCGCCGCCCCAACCCGCGTGCACAAACGCGTGCACAACCCCCCGGGGCGACAAGTATGCCGCCCTCTTGGTCAACGAACTCAAGCCCATCATCGACGCGACGTACCGCACGTTGCCCGATGCCGACAACACGGGTGTGCTCGGCTCCTCGATGGGGGGACTCATCTCGGCCTGGCTCGGTTGGTCGCACTCGGAGACGTATCATAAGATCGGCGCGATGTCTTCGTCGTTTTGGGACTGCTACCCGATTCCATCGCCAGACTCCAAGCGTTCCATTCGCATCTACCTTGACAGCGGCAACTACGATGCGCAAGGCACGATCGGCTCCAGTGACAGCTTGTTGGATACGGTCGCGGAGCGCGACAATCTCATCAAGAACGGTTGCACGTTCAATGTCGATCTCGATCACACCATCGGTTACGGGCAGTGGCATAACGAACAATGGTGGGACGTGCGTTCGCCGCGTTGTTTCACGTTTCTATTCCCGACCAGCGACGAGCCGAACACGGTGCTCGATACCGCTGCGCCGCCGCGAATCACCAACCTGCAACTCGCGGGACCAAGCAATGTGGTAACGTGGACCAGCTTCCGACTCCGTACCTACGCTGTACAAGGCGTTATGAATGAGGAGTATTCCAGTTCGATGACGTGGAGCGATCTCGTCACAACCGCCGCGCCCGATCCTCTTCTGTGGAGCTATCCGAGCGTCGGGGTCACTAACGCGTTCCATTTTCTCCGCGTGCGTGAATCGACCGTCCCCAATTGGCCGAACTGACACTACCACTCAGGGACTGAGCAGCTTGACCCGGTAGAAGCGATTCGTGGCGCTCGGCGCCAAGGTCAAGACTGCAGCCCCAAGACCTTGCGGGCCGCGTGGATGTCGGTTGCAATCTGCGCCGTGAGCGATTCGGCCGAGGAAAACTTCTGCTCATCCCGCAACCTGGACAGAAAGAGAACTTCGACATTCTGCCCATAGAGTTCGCGCGCGAAATCCAGTATGTGCACTTCCAGCACGCGCTGCGGCTGCGCCCCCGCGAACGTCGGGCGCACGCCAATGTTGACCACGCCGCCGAACTGCTCGGCGCCGATGGCCACCAGCACCGCGTACACACCGTCGGGTGGAAGAACTTCGTTGTGCGGATTCAGGTTGGCAGTTGGAAAACCGAGTTGGCGTCCGCGATGGTCACCCGGCTCTACCGTGCCGAGGATCGAAAACGGTCGCCCCAGCATCGCGGCGGCGCGGTCCAGTCGGCCGTCCAGCACATGCTGGCGAATCGCCGTGGAACTGATGATCTCCTCACCGAGTGTGACGGACTTGATTTCCTTGGCGACGAAGCCGTATTTCGGCGCGAGTGCTTCCATCAACCGCACGTCCCCGGCACGATCGTGGCCGAAACGGAACCGTGTGCCGACGCAAATCTCCTGAAGGTGATTCGTCTGGCGCGCAGCAGTGTCGATGAATTGCTCCGGCGGCGTAAGCGAAAAGGGCTTGTCAAACGCGAGCAGCAAGCAGGCGTCCACCCCGAGTGTTTCGATCAGCGCGAGCTTGTGCTCGGTCGACGTGAGCAACAGCGGCGCTTTGTGCGGCTGCAGCACGCGCATCGGATGCGGATCGAACGTCAGTACAACCGACGTGCCGCCGACCGCTCGCGCGTCGTCGCGCGCTTGACCGATCACTCGCTGGTGGCCCAGATGGACGCCGTCGAATACACCAATGGCCAGGCAGACCTTTTGAGAATGCCGCGCCAGTTCTTCAAATGCACGGAAAACGCGCATCACCCCGCGTCGGAGCCGACGAGCTTGAGGATTGGAATGATGAGCGCCTTCAACTGCTCGCGCGTTTGGTTCATGATGGTCTCGAGTGAATGGGCATCCGTCACGTCAAATCTGCCGGACCGCGTGCGCCGCAAATCGTGAAGATGCGCGCCGCAGCCGAGCGCGTCACCAATTTCCGAACAAAGCGTGCGCACGTATGTGCCCTTCGTGCAGGCCACACGAAACACCACCCGTGGCAGGTCGAGTCCGAGCACGCGCAGGTCGTAAATGTGAATGAGCCGAGGCTGGCGTTCGACGGTCTTGCCTTTGTGCGCCAGTTTATACAGGGGCGTGCCGTGGTGTTTGACGGCGCTGACCATGGGGGGCACCTGCTGGATGTCCCCGCGGAATTTGGCGAACGCTTGCTCGATGTCTTCGATAGCGAGGGGCGGTACCGGTCTTTCGGCGATGATCTCGCCATCGGCGTCCTGCGAATCGGTCGAGACGCCGAGCAGCATTGTTCCTTCGTACGCCTTGTCATCGGACATCAACCGATCCTGCAATTTGGTGGCGCGCTCGAGCACCAGGATGAGCAGTCCCGTCGCGGCGGGATCGAGTGTGCCGCAATGGCCGACCTTCTTGAATTCGAAGTGGCGCCGCACGCGGTCCACCACGTCGTGCGAGGTCAGGCCCGCCGGTTTGTCAACCAATAGCACGCCATCGAACGGTGTCAGTTGGGGTTGCATGGGGCAGGGGAGTTTACAACTTCGCCGCCGCCAACGCCTCGCTCACGGCGGCCAACACCTTGCGCTCGATCTCGTGAGGCTCGCCGGTGAGACGCGCGCCCGCGGCTTCGCGGTGGCCACCGCCACCGAAACGTCGGGCGACGGAATTGACATCTATTTTCGGGTTCTTCGAGCGAAGACTGATACGGAATTTGCCCGCCTCAGCCATTTCTTCGAAGAGCAGGGCGACAACGACTCCTTCGATCGCGCGGGCATAGTCGATCAAGCCTTCGGTGTCCTCGCGCTTGGCACCCGATTCCTCAAACATCTCGGTCGTGACCCATGTGTAGGCGATGCGCTTCTGGTCGGCCAGCTGGATCTGCGCCAGCGCCTTCTGAAGCAGCATGAGTCGCGCATACGGGTAGCTCTCGTACACGTGGCGGCAAATCTCGCCGACGTTAATGCCCGTGTCGACCAATTCGGCGGCGACGCGCAGCGATTCGGCCGTCGTGCTACCGTAACTGAACGAACCCGTATCAGTCGAAATCGCGGCAAACAGGCACATGGCGATCTCACGTGTTAGCCTGAATCCACCGCGTTTGATTAGATCATGGGCGATTTGTCCCGAGGCAGGTGCTTCGGCGACAATCCAGTTGATTTCGGCAAACTTCTCGTTGCTGACGTGGTGGTCGATATTGATGAAGTGTTTCTTGTTGCCGATGCGTTGGGCGGCGGAGCCGACCCGCTGCCATGTGGACGTATCGATGGCGATAACGACGTCGAAGT
>JBGPVO010000130.1:0-5312 GCA_041491705.1 Verrucomicrobiia bacterium | reverse complement strand
GTTCATTTGGCCACCCGCGAAGCCTTCCACCTGTATCTTACGAAACTGACCGGGGACGGCATACTGGCATTCCACATCAGCAATCGACGACTTGATCTCGAGCCGGTGATGGCCAATCTGGCGCAGGACGCCAGACTCGTCGCCTATTGCCAGAAAGACGTGTTGGGCGGCCCCCCGGGCAAGGAAGCTTCCGATTGGGTTGTCATGGCCCGTCGGATGGAAGATTTGGAACTGTTGCCTGCCGATCACCGTTGGCATCCGTTAACTCCCCCCGCGGGCACCAAGGTCTGGACCGATGACTTCTCCAACATCCTCAGCGTGCTCAAGTGGCGCTGACACCGCGTGCCTGTCATCAACAGACAATCGGGGCTTGTTTCCTTCGGCAATCAAATTGGCGGCCCAGGTGATTTCCAATTGGAACCACATTGTCGACTTTTCAAGCAAACCGCCGCCTTGTACGGATGCGCTAGGACGATCTTGTCGACTGCGCTCCAGATTCTCCCGCAGTTCGTACAGCCAATCCCAGTACCATCGGGCCTCCACCACCACGTGCGCCGGTTCTGACCCCGGCGACTCGCCCCTTGGCCGGTAGATCGACTTATGGGGTCACTGTTTCGCGGCGCGATCAATGCGCACAAACCACGGCACCAGCAACTGCGTCGTGCCGGTGGTGATGACGATATCGCCGTCGTAGTCGCCGCTGCCGGTCTGGCTCGATGACCCTGCATTCAAGCTGACGTGCACCGTGGCGACCTGACCATTGTTCAGCGTGAAGGACGCGGGTGTGGCGGTCACAATGGCCGGCCCGGTAACCGAGACCGAGCAGGTGTGCGCGCCGCCGGTGACATTGCGGACCTGCAAATCCACGGCACTGGCGACCTTGCGATTGCCGGTGAACCTGCCAAAGCTGGCGTTTGCCGGGTTGATCGTCAACGGAGTCGACACCGCCGCGGGCAGCGCAATGCGTCCACCGCCGCGGGCCAGCACTCCCGGATCAACCGAGGCGGTCAGTGTGTCGGTGACGACTCGGGCCGCGTTGTTGACAAGGGCGCTACGCACGTCTGCGGGCGACCAGTCGGGGTGCGCCGCCAGCAGCAGCACCGCGCTGCCGGCCACGTGCGGCGTGGCCATGCTTGTCCCGTCAAACATTTCGAAGCTGTACTGGAGGTCGTTGAAGCCGCCCGGACCGAACGAGAAGACGGAGGAGTAGACGTTGACGCCCGGCGCGGTGACGTCCGGCTTGATGATAAACGTGAACGGCGCCGGACCCTGCGAGGAGAAGTCGGCCAGAATGTCTGCGTTCGGGCTGACAAACTCCTGCGCCGTACCATCGACGGTGGCAGTACCGTTGGGTTTGATGGCATTGCCGTCGGCCTGGCTCAGCATCGCGGCGGGGATCGTCGGCGTCGGGAGAGTCGTGTCGAGCGCCATCTGGATCGGATCACCGGCGCGGTTGTTGACGATCAGCGCGCCGATGGCGTTGGCGTTCTGGGCGTCGAGTACTTTCGTGCCGAACGTGCACACTCCGCGATCGATCAAGGCGATCTGGCCGGTAACGTCAGTGGTGAATGGCCCGCAGCCGTCGGCTGGGGTTGGCACGGAGTAGGTTGCGGTCACGTGGCTGAAGTCGGCAAACTCACCGAGCGCGGCCCCGTAGGTCGTGGCGCCCACGGTCACCGGGATGCCGATGAAGTGCGGGTTGGAACTGGCGCCAGCGGCAAGGACATTGTGAGCGGTGCCGGGCGATTCTGCGGTGGCGTCACCGGGCCCGCTGTTGCCCGCCGCCACAGCGACGACGACACCGGCGTCAACCGCCGCGTCGGCCATTTCCGCGAGGAAGTCATTTGGCCCATCCACTTTTCCGCCCAGGCTCATGTTGATTACATCAACGCGCGTGAGCACGGCGTCTTCGATGGCTTGGGCAATGTCGTGGCTGAACGCGCCACCGGGGCTCTTGGGGTTTTTGAAGGCGGCGCCTACTCCCGGAAACACGTTGAAGTCGTGCAGCGTGACTGCCGGGGCTATGCCGCTGATCAGCCCGACAACGGGGCTGATCGGATCAATGACCGACAGATCGCTGACGCAGCCGCCAATCGTGCCGGCCACGTGCGTGCCGTGGGTGTTGACGATGGTGGGAAACGGATTGTTCGGACCGCCGGGCGTGTCGCCCGAGAAGTAGGGTCCATGGTGCTGGATGGCGGGGATTCCATTCTTGCCCTTGCAGGCAAAAAACGGGTGACCATCCTGGATACCGGAATCGATGACCCCCACGGCGAGTCCGCGCCCGGCATCCGCCGGGTTCGCGCCCCAAAGAATGTCCGCGCCGATAAGTTTGGTGCTGACGTTCATGCTGGGATGGTAGATGGCGCTGTACGACCAGGTCGCCACCCCGGGACCGCTGGCGGCTTTCTGGGCGGCCACGCCGTTCAGTTTGACCGCGACGCCGTTGAACGCGATTTCGTAATCACGAACGGTCCGCGCGGCGCTGGCGTTGTGCGCCAGCCAGGCCCGGTAGTTTCCATGCGCGTTGTCGAGGTAGCGCAGGTAGGCGCGGGCCGGGCCGCTGCCGGGATCGAACTTGCTTTTCAGCGGTTTGGTGCGGCCGATGCCGTTGATTCCGCCCTGGTAGGAGGCGGCCGGCGGGTCCTTGAACTTGACGATGATGTAGTCAGTGGAGACCTCCGCGATAGTCGCCACCGGTGGGGAATCGGCTTGTGCCGCGTTGACTTGCGCGCGGGCCTTTCCAGTCCAGCAGGCCAGCAGTAGCAATGTGACGATGAACGAGGAGACGATGATTGCGCTCGTGCGTTTCATGGATTGTACTCCCTCTGGTTGAGTTTCCGTGCAGCACCCCGGTTCAATGAACCCGCGCCGCGTTTGGATGCACTGCCAAAACCAAGGATTCGTTGAAGTCCCAACAACATTTTCGGCATCCCTTTCCCTATAGGACGCCGCCGAGAGTAGCCCTGCATCCTTGAAAACACAAGGATTAAACGGCCATCACTTCCGCTAAAGCTTCGCCCACACCAAAGCTACGGCGGACAAGTCGGCGCGGCAGGCACGAAGCTGCAATTTGAGCGCGCTATATCGCTTGGCGATGTATCACGACGTAATCCGTGGCGAAGCGCTGCCGAAACACGGTATGCCTGTCGAGAATCTTCAAATTCATTGGGAAAACGAAGTTGGCGGCCCGGGTGACGTCCAATTGGAACCAAATTGTCGAATTTCTCAAGCAAATTGCCATATTGCAGGCGCTGACCACCTAATGGTTTCCAGTTCGAACCAGAAAACTGGCATGTGGCAACAGGGCCCGTGCGAAACGGTTGCGGTTGATGGCGGGGAATAATTCAGACAACGGCACAAAGGTTTCGCCGAAAGTGGCGTGAAAAACATAGACGAACCAGAGTCCCCGGCTGCATATACCAACGGTGATACCAGTGTTCCCAACCGCCAGGTCTTTTTCAACTCTTTCCAACCTTGTTCATCGTCGCCATGATTTCCTGGCAGAACGGTCGATGTGCGGAAAAGTTGAAACGGTCTGAACAGCGGAGAAACAGGCTCGGGACAACGTAACACCCCTATCCGTTGATGGGCGCGAGCTAGAACTCCTGCTTCTCTTCCTTCGGCATCAGACTCATCAAGTACTCTGTGAGATCGTTCAGTTCGCCCTCTGCTATCTTGCCCCGCCACGGTGGCATGTACAACGGTGCGCGCGGCCGTTTCGAGTCCATGACAGGGATTTCACGCTGGCCGTCGAGGATGCGCTTCTTGAGTTCGTCCCTCGTGTAGCTGTCAGAAACGTATTTCAGCCCGGGTACCTGTTGCGCGGTCTTGGCGTTGGGATTGGGCACGCCGCCAAGGGCGTCGCGACCGTGGCAGCCGGCGCAGCCATACTTCTTGAACACGGCTTTACCGCGCTCCACCGGCGTCATGAGTGCGGGGATTCTCAGAAATCCGATGACGCTGGGATCGGTCTTGGTGAGCAGGAACTCCGTCAACGCCCGGATCTGCTCGTCACTGAAATCGAATCTTGGCATCACGCTGCCGGGCGTGACGGCTTGTGGGTTGCGGAAGTGAGCGACGATCCATTGTGCGTCACGGCGTTTGCCGATTTCATCGAGAGCCGGGCCGACCTTGCCTCCCTTGCCGCCGAGGCTGTGGCAACCGATGCAGCCTCTTTCCTCGAACAATCGCCCGCCCGCTTCGGGGCCGGGGAGCGTCTTCACCGAGACGAAGTATGCGCTCAGGCGTTCGCCGGTCAGGCTGAGCATGTACATCGTCAGCGCCTCGATCTCATCGTCGCTGACCTTGATAGGCGGCATCGCCGAGCCGGGGGTCACCTCCGACGGATTGCGGAAATGCTTGCCGAGCCATTCCGGACTGCGGCGGGCGCCAACGCCTTCCAATTCGGGGCCAATGATGCCGCCGACGCCGTGGAGTTTATGGCAACCGATGCAGCCAAGTTCCTCAAACAACGCGCCGCCTTTTGCCAGTTTCGGCGCGCCGGGGATGTCGGCCGGTAGATGGCATTTGGCGCAAGCCGACTCGATGTACTTCATCGGCAGCATGGGATGCTCCCAATGCTCGACGTGCCCGTGCGCGGCCTCGCGCGTCGTCGCGCGGCCCTGACCTTGATGGCAAATCGTGCAACCGAATTTCTCGAACGGATGCTGCGCATGGTTGGGGTGATAGGCCAGCGGCTGTTTGAAGCCGGAGTAGCTGGCGTCTTCCATGGTGATATGACAGGTTGTGCACCTGTCCACCCGATCAAGCGCCGGCAGAACGATCTGCTTGATCTCGATCGGAATCAGTTCGACTGCGGCGCGTTGGGCATCGTTGGTGGCGCGGGCCATCTCCTGTTTGATGTACGCATGCTGCCAGACTTTCCATTCACGGAATTGGTCCTTGTAGAACGCCGCGATCACCAGGCCGCCGACCACCAGCCCCAGCACCGTGAACCATGGGTACAAATTGCGGGGAGAAGTCTCGGCCACGTCTAGTGTTCCTCCGTCACGATGTGGGGTTTCCACGGCACTTGCAACGCCCAGTTCGGCCCGCGGAACACGCTGCCGATCACGGTCAGCACGACCATGGTGACCAGACAGATGGTAAAGATCGTGATGGCCACCTTGCGTTGACCCGAAAACCAGGCGCCGACGCCCCTGCGCTTGCGATCGATGTACGGCAACACCGCCAAGGCCATCACGATCAGCGTCGGCACGGCCACGCCGCCCCAGAAGGCGGAGTGCGCCACCAACTCCTGCAAACCAAGAAAGTACCACGGCGCCTTCGCCGGGTTGGGTGGATGCACC
>JBGPVO010000129.1:0-5340 GCA_041491705.1 Verrucomicrobiia bacterium | reverse complement strand
TTCTCATACGCCAGCCCGATGCGGAACTGCGCCTCGGGCGCGACCTTGCTGTACGGGCCGTTCTTCACCACCTGCTCGTAGACCTCGACCGTGCGTTCCAGGGAGGGGAACCAGCGGATACCCCACGCCTTCTGCCGTTCGCCCGCGAGGAACAGATTGCCAATTTCAAACTGGCGCTGCAGTACCTCATCGAAGTGCGGCGTGTTCGGGTGCTTCGTGATCAATTCCTGATACGTCTGAAACGCTTTGTAGTGATAGCCGATGGCGCCGTAGCATTCGGCCAGGCCCATCCGCGCGTCCTGTGCCGAGGACGACAACGGCCAGCGCACAATGACGCGGCGATAGGCACCGATCGCATTGCGGTACTTCTTCTTCGCTTCGAGTTCCTGCCCGATCTTGAGCTGGTCGGCTGGGTTCCCCGCGGTCGTTACCCCGGCGTGCTCCCACGTCCATCCTTCGCCCTTGCGCCAAACCAACGGCGCGGGGCTTTCCGTTGGCATCACGAACGCGAACACCATTACGCCAAGGAGAGCGACGACGAGTTTCTTGTGCAGACTCATAGTGATTCGCCGCGCAGGCTACTACAGCGCGCGGTGAGCGTCAAGCAACGCACACGGCTCGTGTCGTGGTGCAGTTCAAAAGCCGGGCCCTGTAGCGGTGGTCGCAAACCGGCAGACCGCCGCCACGGCCAAACTGCACTGGTAACGCACGCGTAACCATTCCCGTTTGGGTTTGCTCCCGTCTGGGTCAGCTACGATACGATATATGAGAAGTGCGATCATTGGGGACTCGAGTCCAGGGTAAACCGTTTTCAACTTGACTCGCTGTCACGGCCTGATTATTCTTGGTCTTCAGGTTAATGGGCTAGGGTGAAGCCTTGGTCTGCAAGGGCAATCACTGTAATCGAGACGCACCAATTGCGGATCAAACCGACGGGCCCGTCTCTCGAGGGGGCTACGAAAGGAAAAGCCATGAACGGGTTGAATTGTCAGCCAAGCGTCTACCTGCGTAGACTGGTTTTGTTGTCGATCTGTGCGTGCGCCGTCTCAGCCAATTCCCAATCAGTCACGTGGCAGGCGTTGCCATTCCCGACCGACAGTGATTGGCCCGGTCCGAAGGGGCAGCCGGCCATCATCACGGCAAACGAGGTGATCTTGGATGGGCGCCCTGCCCGAACAGTGCAAACGTTCACCCGGCCTGTCAGAATCGACTGTGACATCGTGCTGGATGCGAGAAACACCACCGACGGCGCTCTCTGGATGTTCCTCATTCCCCCGGGGGAATCCAGCAATACCGGGAATTTTACAAACTCGGTTTACTTTCAACTGGGCTTCAGCAATGTCGGTCAGGATATTCTCGCGATCGCACACAAACATTGGCCTTCGCCCGATACCATTCTATACTCCACGATATACCCGGTTATCGCCCGAACCACCAACCACGTCACCTTGGGCGTGGCCGCAGACGGGGAGGTGAGTTTGATCCTCAACGGCCAGCCTCGCCCTGTCCCGAACACCGCCACCATTTCCTTCAGCCAACTTCAAATCGAGATTGAGGGTTGGCAGCCGAATGCCTTCTGGCACGTGTCACGTTTCACCGTGACACCAGAACAGACGACGCTGGCGATCAGTTGCCCAATGGCGATAACGGTCAACGCCGATCCTGGCCAGTGCTCGGCATCCGGAGTGAATCTGGGGTCGCCGGCGACCAGCGGCAACTGCCCGGGCACGCCAACGGTAGCTAACAATGCGCCGACGGCCTTGCCGGTTGGCACCAATCAGGTGATTTGGACAGCCACCGATGCCTGCGGAAACAGTGCTACCTGTACACAGAACGTGATCGTGGTGGATAACCAGCCGCCAATTATCAGCGATGTCACGGTTACACCGAATGTCCTCTGGCCGCCCGACCATGGCGTGGTCTTGGTCGCCATTGACTACACGACTACTGACAACTGTGGAGTTGCCGAATGTGAATTGAGTGCCGTTAGCAACGAGCCGGACAACGGCGGGGGTGATGGCGGCACCGTGAATGACGTTCAACTTATTCCGGGTGACGCCCATCACGTATACCTCCGCGCGGAGCGGTCCGGGCCCGGTTCCGGGAGGGTTTACACCATCGCCGTCACGTGTACCGACACCAGTGGAAATGTCTCGCAGAAGATTGCCGAAGTGATCGTACCCCACGACAAGGGCAAGAAGTAGTCTGAGGGGTCTGAGCTTAAGCGACCGTTGAAAGATCACTGGCGGCCTGAGGCCAGCCCCGAAGGTATTCGACGGCAGGCCGGCCGATCATCCGATTGTGATTCGGCGAGTTGTTGGTAAGGCGCGCTCGCGCGCTCCGCAATCCAAAAATCAAGCAATCCGTTCCGGATTACTTATTGCACCAACCTCACCCGGTAGAACGTGGCGGGGTTGGTGGCGCCGCCGGAATTGGTCTGGGTGGCGAGCAAGCCGATGCCAGCCGTGAGGGAGCCGACACTGAGCCAGGGGGTGTTGGTGCCGGGCGTGCTGTTGCTTTCAAGCTGGTTGGTCTTGTTCGGCTGCGTCGTCCACGTGACCGCGACGTCGATGCCGAGGACGCTGACGTTGGTGATGCGGAAGACGGAGGTCGGATCAGTTGGGTCGGTGCCCGCGAGGAATTCCTGCAGATTCGACATGCCATCGCCGTCGGCATCCTGGTTGGCCATCGAGTCATCCCCGACTTGTCCGGTGGCGTGATTGAAGTAGGCCAGCATCCACCAATCGGGAATCCCATCGCCGTCACTGTCGAGGTCGGCGATCTTGCGCACCTGGATGCCGGAGGCACGGGCGTTGTCGACGACCGGAACGAAATCGGTTTCGAGTTGCGTGCCAGTCACGACGTTTGTGAAGACGCGTGTGATCGGGATGTTTTGGCCGCCGGCCGCCGCGAAGATGTCGAAATTGGTCAGCACTTCCTGGCCCTGGATGTACACGTTAAACACGCGCTGGCTGGTGCCGCTCCAGTACGTCTCGGCCTCCAGCAGCGTGGTTTCGTAGATGCCCGGGGGACAGTCAAAGAGGTAGCTGTAGCCACTGGACGCGGTGCTGTAGCGTTCGCGTTGGTACAACGACCAAACGTTGCTGCAAACACCCACGATGTTGTGATTGATGTAGCCGTCTGTGCTGTTGACGGAATACCCGAACGAGCCGGGGCTGTAGGCCTGATCCAACACCCACACGTTGGACGCGCAATCAGTGACGTTACTCGGGTTGCCGGCGCTGAGGCGGACGAGGTAGGCGCCCGGCACGTTGATGACGCGAATGGTGACGGACGGAACGCTGGACACGTTGCCCGAGGTGTCGGTCGCGCGAGCGGAAATCGTGTGCAGGCCGTTGGGGACGCCTGCCGTGTTGAGTGTGGCCGACCAACTTGTCGTGCCCGAGGCCGGGATCCAGGCGCCGTTGTCGATGCCGTATTCGATTTTCGTGACGGCGACGTTGTCACTGGCAGTCCCCGAAACGGGGATCGTGCCCGCAACGGTCGAGCCGTCGAGGGGCGTGGTAATGGTCACGGTCGGCGGCACCGATTCAAACACCGGATCGGCGATTTTCCGGACGCGGATGGCGGAGACGCGCGCGTTCGTTTCGAATTGGGTGGGGACATCGGTAAAAGCGATCTCGAGTTGGCCATTGGACACGGTGTTGGTGAACGTGAGGACAATCGCCTTGTTCGCGCCACCGGCAGCGGCGTAGATGTCGAGGTTGCTCAACACTTGCTGGCCCTGGATGGAGACGTTGAAAAGCCGCTGGCCGGAGGCAGTCCAGCGGGTCTCGGCGTTGTAGAGGGTCGTCTCATAGGTGCCACCCGGGCAATCGAATCGCGCCGTGAAGGTCACACCCAAATGTTCCGACTGATAGAGGACATCGTCGTCGGTGCCATCAATCGCATTGGGTACCGTGTTGCTTCCGCCACCATCGATACCAAACGATCCCAGGCCATACGCGCGGTCTTCCATCCACATCGCGCCACCACGGTCGAGATAAGGGCGGCCACCACCATCAATGCGCGCCTCGTAAGGCGGCGGCGATGTCAGATTGAGATAGACTGTGAGGAGGCGTGGCTGAGTGATCGATGCCAGCGGGAGCGCGATACGCAATAGATGTTCCGCACCGTCCACATAGTAACCCGACCCAGCCGACGCGAGCGATTCCGCGTCACCGAAGCTGGACAACGGAATGCTGTCGGCGACGACGCTGCCGACGGCATTTGTGCAATACAGTTCCACCTGCCACGTTCGCTGCGTCGGCTGTCCCGTGTAGGAGCCAATCGTGGCGCCGATGTTCAGCGTCACGCTGTTGCTCAACACCGCCGCGCCGATTGCGGTCGTGGCGAAAACGTTGGTGCGATATTCATTGGACGCGCCGTCGTCTTCGTAGAGCGTATAGCTGGCGTTGGTGCTGCAATACACGCGCAATCCGCGCTGCGTACCGTCGTCAAACTGGCTCGACTGCACATACGGCCCGAGTGGCGTGATCGAGTTGTCGCGGTAGAAGGCCGGGGCTTGCGAGATCGGCGCAGGCCAGTTTGTCGTCAGCGGCCCCGTGAGCGTTCGTCCGCTCCACAGGTCAATCCAACTTCCTGCGGGCAGGTAAACGGAGCGGGTGTTGGCCCCTTGCGTCGTGACCGGGGCCACCATGATGTTCGAGCCGAACATAAATTGCGAGCCATTGACGAGGACGTTCGTGTCGCTTGGGAACGCCAGCGGCAACGCACGGTCGAGCGGCATGCCGGTGTCGAACGTTTCACGGGCCGCCGTGTAAACGTACGGCAGCAACCGATAGCGGAGCTTCATCATGTTGCGGCAGTGGTCTTGCACGAACAAATCGAACTCGTAGGGTGCCGTCGGTTTGCTGTCCACGCCGTGTGCGCGAAACACAGGGCAGAACGCGCCAAATTGAAACCAGCGGATGTACAACTCATCGGTTGGCGTGCCCGTGAAACCGCCGATATCGCTGCCGAAATAAGCCAGGCCGGACAAACCGTAGTTGCAGATCGCGTTCAAGTGGGCGGCGAACGTCGTCCAGTCGGCCCCGGTATCGTTCGTCCAGTGCCCCACGCCGAACCGCTGGTCGCCCGCGAAACCCGAGCGGCTGAGGATGTAGAGTCGCGCGCTGGGGTAATTGGAGGCGAACCCTTCCGCCAGCGCCTGGTGCCAGAGCAGGTTGTACACATTGTGTATCTCGGATTCGCGGTGTCCGCCAAAGAGGAAATCCGTGGCGTCGTCCTGCTCCGGCTCACCGAGGTCGGTCCAGAACCCGGCAATTCCCGCATCGTACAACGGTTTGATCTTTCCCCACCACCAGGCGCGCGCGGCCG
>JBGPVO010000128.1:0-5349 GCA_041491705.1 Verrucomicrobiia bacterium | reverse complement strand
CCTGTGGTACGACGGCACGCCGCACCCGTGGGAGTTCAAGCGTGTCTGGCATCTCGAACCCTCGTTGACCGATCCGGATACTGTCTACGCCGGAGTGGAAGACGCCGCGTTGTTCCGCACGACCGATGGCGGGCACACATGGAAGGAGCTCCCTGCCTTGCGCAGCGCCAAAGGACATCTCTGGCAGCCCGGCGCGGGCGGCATGGGTCTGCATACGATCCTGCTCGATAGGAGCAACCCCAACCGGATCTTCGTCGCCATCTCGGCGGCGGGCGTGTTCCGAAGCGACGACGACGGCCAGACGTGGCGGCCGGTGAACCGTGGCCTGAAGACCGCCAACGAGCTCCCGGACAAGACCTCCGACGTGGGCCACTGCGTTCACCGCATCGCAATGCATCCGTCGCGCCCGAATGTGTTGTTCATGCAGAAGCACTGGGACGTCAACCGCAGCGACGACGGGGGCGAGTCGTGGCAGGAGGTCAGCGGGAATTTGCCGAGCGATTTCGGGTTCCCGATTGACGTTCACGCGCACGAGCCGAACACCATCTACGTCGTCCCGATCAAGAGCGACTCGGAGCACTATCCACCCGACGGCAAGTTACGCGTGTACCGCAGCCGCGCGGGCGGCAACGAGTGGGAGCCGCTTACGAAAGGTTTGCCGCAGCGCGACTGCTACGTCAACGTGTTGCGCGACGCGATGGCGGTGGACTCGCTCGATCCGTGCGGCGTATATTTCGGCACGACGGGCGGACAGGTGTACGCATCACCCGACGGCGGAGACAACTGGTCGCCGATCGTCCGTGATCTTCCCGTCGTTCTGTCCGTCGAAGCCCAGATGCTGCCATGATCCGGGTCGTGCTACCATTCCATCTGCGAACGCTGGCGCGCGTCGAGGGCGAGGTGACGCTCGACCTTCAGGGGCGGGTGACGCTACACGCGGTCCTCGACGCGCTCGAGGCGCGGTACCCGGTGTTGGGTGGGACAATCCGCGACCACGTCACTCAAAAGCGCCGGCCGTACTTGCGGTTCTACGCCTGCGAGGAGGATCTATCCAACGAACCGCCAGGCACTCCGCTGCCCGAAGAGGTCGTGTCAGGAACAGAGCCTCTTTTCATCATCGGCGCTATTGCGGGCGGGTAGTGTCACTGGCGCGGGGTGTGAGAATGTACAGCGGCGCGCTTCCCGGGATGTCCCATTTCCTGGCGAGTGCGACATCAAAGACGTTTGTGAACGCATCGATCGCCCCCCCCGGTGGCACGACGAGAATGAGCTGTTTCCGTCCGCGCAATTCAAATCGATCAACGAACTCAACACGCCGATCCTTGACGTACCAGAGTTTCTTGTTCAGCGGTGGCAGGAGCGCGGAGTCCGTCGTCAGCAAACAGTTTTGGTACTCTGGCAGGTGATACTGGAAATGAAGAATCCCCCAATAGAAGGATTGGCCCTCGTGACAAATCAGGACTTCGTCGGGATGAAACTCGTCGCGAATGGCCCGAAACCAACGGCCCAATTGTTGGTCGTGATCGCGAATATGGGTTGCCGTCTCCGGCAGGCTCGCCCGCAACCACTCGCTCCGTTGCGCCGGCAACAAAAACACCGCGCTGTTTATTAGGATAATGGCCCCCACGACCATTCCCAGCGCATGGCTGTGATGTTGCCCCAGACCGCCGGCGATTCTTCCCACGAGTCTGCTGAGTGTCATCGCCACGAGGATTGCGACACCCGGAAAATAACACAGCACATACCCGGGCATCACGGTGAAGACAACAATTCCAAACGCCACCATCGGCACAATCCAGAGGGCCATGAACCGTAACTGCTCGCTCCGGCTGGCAAGAGCCGCCCGTCGGTTTGTTCCCCTCGTTACCCACGAGTAGAACTCCGCTACCCCGGGCACGACCGCCCCAAGGAGGCCGACCGAACAGACTGCCGCAATATACGCCGAGTTCCGTGTTAAAGTTTCGAAACCACCCATCCGAGCAGTTAGCGGCGCGATCACCCTCGCCATTGCCAGGTACGATCGCAGATACGCGCCGATCCCGCCTGACAATTCCACCATCGGAATGAACCACGCCGCGCAGAACAACCCGGTCACAAGCAGGCCGACAACAAACTTTCGCCACCGCGGCCGTGAAAATCTCCAAAACGTGTACACCCACAGCGGGCACAACACGACAGCGGTCTGCTGTCTGACCCCCGCGACCACGGCCAGCATCACAGCCATCACGAACACCCACGCCCAACCTCCACCCCGCCGCATCGCCCGCCAGCAAACCAACGCCGTCGTCGTGACCAGCACACCATCCGGAAGTGTTGTAAACGCCACTTCACTCTGGAACCAGCACAACGAACTTGAAGCCAGAAGGCAACCCGTCACCAAGCCGCAGTCGCGTCCAAAGAGCGCAGCCGCCAGCAGGTAGCCGAGTCCCACCAACGCTGCTCCTGAGAAAACACTTATCCATACCAGGCTCGCATGGGGGTCCCCGACGAACAGATTCACCACACGTCCGAGCATCACGTACAGAAAATAACCTGGGAAATGCGGCAAGCCCTCCGACACATTGTAGTGCTCGATTGCCAGCGCAAACTGCGCGCTGTCCCAGTGATACGCGAAGTGACTGCGAAACGGCACGCGCATCGCCAGACTGACGCCAAACAGAACCGCCGCGACAAGCCAATCCCGCCGTTCGAACCGCTCCACCATCTCACCACTTGCCGCCTGTGTGGACTTCTCTGACATTTCGGAAGCTTACACCGGCGGGATTCGGCGCGAACAGTCGAAAAAGCCTTGTTCCACGAGAAATGCCTTGCCTTGCCCGAAGCGCAGCAGGCAAAAAAGGTTGACGAAAACCGGGCCTCTTTCTAGACTGCGCACCTAATGAACGGTCATCTATCAGATGCGCCTTCCCCCAAAATTGGGCCACTTAATCCCGGCTACGGAATGAACCGTACTTCGCGTCGGTTCCTGTTGCTTGGCTCGGCGCTCTTCGCCAGCGCGGTGTGCGCCGTGGCCGATGAATTTGCCCAGCCCGTGTCCATGCCGCCCGTGACCGTCACGGCCACCAACGAGATTGCCGAAGAAGCTCCGCTCGGGCCAAACAAGCAGCCGGAATGGACTGCCCGGCGTCGGTTCACGACCACGCGCATCTATGTCCAGCCGCCATGGCAATTCGAAGCAGAATCGGGCTGGGACGCCCAATATTTCCGCAGCGGTCACGGCTCGCCATTTCACCTGCTCACGCAGGAGTTCGAGCTTGGCCTGCCGCATCGATTTCAGGTGGATTACGAATACGCCGAGACGATCAACAAAGGCGGTGACGGCCGCTGGCGCTACGACAGCAGTTCCTTCGAGTTACGGTGGGCGCTCGCGGAGTGGGGCAAGATCCCGCTGAATCCCACCATCAAAGCCGAATGGAAGATCAACAACGCCGACGCCGACGCGTATGAACTGAATCTCGCACTGGGCGACCAGATTGCTCCGCGCTGGCATTGGGGATCAAATCTCTTCTACGAGCAACAAGTTGGCACCGACCGTGAACGAGAACTCGATGCCACACTGGCGATAAGTTATTCGCTGATCGACGAAAAACTGGGAATCGGCACCGAAATGAAGCTGACCGATGAAACCGACAAGGACGACCGTGTGTCGCACCTCCAGTTCCAGATCGGGCCGAGCCTGCAATGGCGCCCGACCCCGCGCACGCATCTGGATCTCGTGCCGTTGTTGGGCACAACCGGCCCCTCACCGCGAGTCGAAGCATTCCTGTTCTTTGGTATTGATTTTGGGCCGGGCTCGGAGCACGAAGGGGTGGAGCCAGCATCACTGCGAAACAAGTAGCGGCGTCAGTGAAGTGGGGAGCGTCAGTTTGAGGCCCCGCGCCGACGTCTGAGGGACTGAAACAAATTATGCGCCGACACACCAAGACACCCTGGTTCCTGATGACGACCATGAGCTACGCCGTGGCGATCATGGCGCTTGCGGTCGTCGCCATTAGCTGTTGGGCCGCATTCCTGGACGGCACCAAGTGGAGCGTCACCGTGAGCCCTGGGCAGACGACATCTGACAAGAACGCGAAGGAATTCGGCGACACGCTCAGTTTTGCCGACGGCAAGTTCTCCTCAGCAGCCTTTCTCGCCAAAGGGTTCAAGCCCGCTGCGTATCGCGGCGAAGAGGAGCCGAACGAAGCCGAGTTCGAAGTCGAGCAACTCGGACCGACCAACAGTGTGGCCAACTGGCTGGGCGAGATTCGTGGCACCAACATCATGGGCCGGCTTACGTGGAAGATGGCGGACGGCACAAACCATACGTTCAACTTCCACGGAACGAAAAAGTAGCTGGCGACCGCTCCGCTCGCCCCTTGGCTTCGCCACAGCAAGTAGTAACAATTCACTTTCGGCCCGACTTTCTGAGGCCGAACTGCCGACGTCCCGGTGGCGCTGCGCCGGTCTGTGTTTTTCCTGCCTCCCTGGCAGTTTCAACTGTGGGAGCTCACTGGTTCGGGCTCGGGTTGAGCATCTCATCCAGACGTTCCATCTTCTCTTTCTGTTCTTGATCGTAGGCCTTCCCTTTGCGGACGATCCGACTGGCGACAAGTTCCCTGCCCTCTTCCGAATACGTGACGACCACCGCTTCCTCGATGCGTAGTTGGGTCAGGGCGGCGTTCGCGTCCGTCAGTACGTCGATCTGGCATTCGGGTGGCACCCTGAATGTCTTGGAGAGCGGCCAATGTTCCACAGTGATTGATCCCTTCTCCGCATCTATCTTGCCGATTGTTCCTGCAAACTCAGCGTTCGCCGGCTCAATTTCGCCCTGCTCTGTCACCGTCGCACCGGCCGTCATCGGCTTCCGTGCGGTTGCGCGGTCGGCGCACGATACCCCTAGCACACCGACACAAATCCCGATGGCAGCCAAAACCACATAACGGTTCATCACACGGCCTCCTCGTACGTTCGTTTCTCGTGGCAGCAGCAACAATTTCGCCTCGTTTCCGCTGATATTCAACTCCCGTCGCCGCGTAAGCGGAAGTCGGCACCCCGCGTGTTTCCTCTTGAACATTGGGCGTCATGTGCGTACTCTCCAACCGATCCAACCAAACGGAGGCTCACTTTCTTATGAGTTTACGCCAGCGCCAGTTCATCATGATCGCCACTGCAAGCATCTGGTGCACTGTCTGCACCCCGTATTCCCGCGCGGACGGTCCCTATCGGCTCCTGAAGGAAATCCCCGTCGGCGGTGACGGCGGCTGGGATTACCTCTCTATCGACGAATCCGCGCGCCGCCTCTACGTCACCCACGCCAGCAAGATTGTGGTCATCGACATGGACAAGGAGCAGGTCGTTGGCGAAATT
>JBGPVO010000127.1:0-5378 GCA_041491705.1 Verrucomicrobiia bacterium | reverse complement strand
GTCCAACTGTGGTACGCCGACCGCAAGAAGACAATTCCCACTGGGCAGTTCGGCACGATCGTCGGCGACGACCGCACGACGACGGAGGATTCCTGGTATCTGGCCGAGGTGCGCTGGCAACACGAACTCAGCGACAACAAGACGCTGATGTTGCGGGCTTATTACGAGGACTACCCGTACCGTGGCACCTACGCCTATGCCGATCCCGTGCAGACGCTGGGCACGGAAACCACACTGGATCGCTGGCTGGGCTACGAGGCCCAGTTTAACTGGCAACCGATCGAGAAACATCGGCTAACCCTGGGCGCGCTGTACGAGTATCACTGGACGGACCTGAAAGGGCATTACGTGGACGACACCGGCGCGGTCAGTTTCGTATATCCCGGCACACAGGACGATTTCTCCTACTATGCCTTCTACGCGCAGGACGAGTTCCACTTTCTGCCGCCGTTGACGCTGACGGTGGGTGGCCGTTACGATGCCTATCCGGAGGACTCCCAGTCACGATTCACGCCGCGAGCGGCATTGGTCTGGAAGGCGACCGGGCAAACCACCGTGAAGCTGTTGTACGGGCAGGCGTTCCGCACTCCCAGCCAGTATGAATCTACCTACCCTGCTGGCTCTGGGACGGGGGTCGCCAATCCAAACATCAAGCCGGAGCAGATCACAACCTACGAACTGGTCGCCGAGCAGGATTTCCGCCACGGACTGTTTGGCCGCCTGTCCGTGTTCCACAACGAGGTGACCGACCTCATCGCGGCGCAAGTGCAAAACCTCACCCAGAATATTTTCGAGAACGCCTTCAGCGTGCGAACCACCGGCGTGGAAGCGGAACTGAACAAGCGGTTTGCCAATGGAGTGCGGGGCTTTGTCAACGGCACCTGGCAGCACTCGGATTTCAGCGCGGGCCCGGCGATCAACAGTCCCGAGTGGATCGCCAACCTGGGTGTCATCACGCCGATTATCGGCGAGAAGCTCAGCGCGTCGCTCCGTGAGAACTTCGTGAGCGATCGGCCCACGCGTGTTGCCGGTCTGGACGCGGAAGACGCCTTCATCACAACGGTCACGTTGCGCTCGGAAAATGCGCTGCCGCATTGGACGTTCTTATTGAGCGTCGAGAATCTTTTCGATCAACACTACGGGGTCCCCTCCAGCGCGGATGGCACGGTCGATGTCATCCCCCAAGCGGGGCGGGTGATTTGGTTCCGGGCCACCTACAAGTTTTGACCATGACCCGATGGATTAATCTCAAGACCGCCGTGAGTTTGTTGGCAGTCGTCGCGTGTGTGGTCGTGCCGCTCGGGACGGACGCCCGGGGCGCCGAGACGCCTTCGCTCGAGTACCAGGTGAAAGCGGCCTGTCTGTACAATTTCGCCAAATTTGTGGACTGGCCGCCGCGCGTGTTTGCGGACCAGAACAGCCCGATCGTCTTCGGCATCCTGGGCGAAGATCCGTTTGGCAACGCCCTGGAAGCGATCATCAAGAACAAAACTCTCAACGGCCGAACGTTGACGATCAAGCGTTCCCGACGCGTCGAGGATCTCAAGGATTGTCATGTCCTGTTCATCAGCCGCTCCGAAGAAGCCCACGACGCGCAGATCCTGAAAAGTCTCGAGGGATTGAGCATCCTGACCGTGAGCGACACGGAGGAGTTCCTGGCCGAAGGCGGCATCATCAACTTCAAGATGCAGAACAACAAGGTGCGGTTCGAGGTCAATGTGGCAACGGCGCAACGCGCGGCGTTGAAAATCAGCTCCGAGTTGCTGGATCTGGCGATCGCGGTTCGTTCCAGCCATACGGAGAAGGACGGCTGACATGCGCCTCGCCCGCGATATCTCCTTCACGCGCAAGCTGACGCTGATCATCATGCTGACCAGCGTGGTCGCGCTGCTGCTGGCGTGTGGGGCATTCGTTGCCTACGAGTGGGTCACCTTCCGGCGAACGATGGTCAACGACCACGCCATGCTGGCCAAGATCGTCGGCGCTAATTGTGCGGCGGCAGTCATCTTCGATGACGCGAAATCTGCGGAACGGACGCTGGCTTCCCTACAGGCCGAGCCCCACCTCATGGCCGCTTGCATTTTTACGACGGACTATCGGGTGTTCGCTTCCTACGTCCGGAGCGACTTGAAAGGCTGGATTCCGCCCAAACCCGTCCCGAGCGGCGAGTCGTTTGCGGACGACCATTTGGCCCTGTATCGTCCCATCATTCACAACGGCGAACAGATCGGTACCGTGTATTTGCAGGAGGACTTGCTGGAAATGCATGAGCGGCTCACCCGATACGCCGGCATCGGACTGGTGGTGCTGCTGGTGTCGCTGTGCGCCGCGCTATTGCTGTCGGGCCGGCTGCAGCGGCTGGTCTCGGAACCGATCCTCCATCTGGCGCAGACCGCGAAAGAGGTGTCCGTCGGTAAGGATTACGAGGTGCGCGCGCCCAAATCCTCCGGCGCCTCACGCGAGGTCGATACCTTGATTGACGCCTTCAACGAGATGCTCGCCCAGATTCAGAGCCGCGACAAGGCCCTGCAAGAAAGCGAGCAACATTTCCGCTCGCTGATCGAGAATGCGAGCGACATCATCACGATCATCGATCAGGACAGTTGGATTCGCTATATCAGCCCGTCAGCCAAACGTCTTCTGGGCTTTGCCCCCGAGGAATTGGTCGGCAAGCTCGCGCTCGATTACATTCACCCCGACGATGTGAAGACCGTGTCGGCACACCTCACGCAGGTTGTCGAAGTGCCCGAAGTAATCGTGTCCGTCGAATTCCGCTTCCACCGCAAGGATGGCTCGTGGATTTACCTCGAGTCGAAAGCCAGGAACCTGTTGAGCGATCCGGGCCTGGCCGGCATCATCGTTAACTCTCGCGACATCACCGAGCGCAAGGGAGCGCAGACAGAGATGGAGAACATGCACCGGCAACTTCTGGATGCCTCTCGTTACGCGGGCATGGCCGAGGTCGCCACCAACGTCCTGCATAACGTCGGCAATGTGCTCAATAGCGTCAACGTCTCGGCCGCATTGGTGTCCGAGAAGGTTCAAAAGTCCAAAGTGCCGAATTTGGCCAGGGCCGCCGCCCTGATGCGCGAGCACGAGAACGATTTGACCGTGTTTCTCACCCAGGACCCGAAGGGGACGCAGCTGGTCAGCTACTTTGGCACCCTGGCTCAACACCTGGGTTGCGAGCAAGCCGAGATCCTCAAGGAAATCGAATCACTGAACAACAATATCGATCACATCAAAGAGATCGTGACCATGCAGCAAAGCTACGCCAGCGCGTCGGGCATCGTAGATACACTGCCCATCGTGGATCTGGTGGAAGACGCACTCCGCATGAATGTCGGCGCGCTCGCGCGCCATGAAGTGCAAGTGGTGCGTGAGTATATCGCCACGCCGTCGGTTCCTGTGGATAAGCACAAAGTGCTGCAGATTCTGGTCAACCTGGTGCGAAATGCCAAGTACGCCCTGGATGACGGTGGGCGAAACGACAAGCGGTTGACGGTTCGCGTGGCGACGGACGGCGATGGTTTTGTCAAGATCTCCGTCATTGACAACGGCGTGGGAATACCGCCGGAGCATCTCACGCGAATCTTCGCGCACGGATTTACAACACGAAAGAACGGACACGGGTTCGGCCTGCACAGCGGCGCCCTCGCAGCGAAAGAGATGGGAGGAAGCTTGAGTGTACACAGCGACGGACCGGGGCAAGGGGCAATGTTTGTTTTGTCCCTGCCATCACATCGGGAGCAAAACAACTCATGAAGAATGATAATACCACCAAGAACTACCGAATTCTGGTGATCGACGACAATCGCGCGATCCATGATGATTTTCGGAAAATCCTCTGCCCGCCCAACGCCGACGTAACAGCGCTGGCCGAAGCGGAGGCGACACTGTTCGGTGAACCGACCAGTACCCGCCAATCCGCAGTCTTCGAGATCGACTCCGCCTACCAGGGCGAGGAGGGCCTGGGGCGGTTGCAGCAGGCCCTCCAAGACGGACGGCCGTACGCGATGGCGATTGTGGACGTGCGAATGCCTCCCGGCTGGGACGGAATTGAGACCACGCAGAAGCTTTGGGCGGTGGATTCAGATCTCCAGGTGGTGATCTGCTCGGCGTACTCGGATTACTCGTGGGACGACATTATTGCCAAACTCGGGAATTCGGACCGCTTGCTGTTCCTCAAGAAGCCGTTTGACACGGTGGAAATCCTGCAATTGGCAAATGCGCTGACCGAGAAGTGGCGCTTGATCCGCCAGGTGAGAGGCCAGATGGATCATCTGGAAAAGATCGTGGGGGAGCGGACTCAGGAACTCCGGGTGACCAATGAGAAACTCCTGGCCGAAATCGCCGAGCACCGCGAAAGCAAGGAGCGGCTGCAACAGGTGCTCGAAGATCTGAAGTCGACCCAGCAGCGGATCATTCAGCAGGAACGTCTGCGCGCCCTGGGCGGTATGGCCAGCGGCATCGCCCATGATTTCAATAACGCCCTGGTCGGCATCCTGGGCTTGAGCGAACTGTTGCTGCACCGCCCCGAGGACCTGGACGACAAGCAAAGGGCACGACGCTATTTGGAAATGATCAACACCACGGCCAAGGACGCGGGCAATATCGTGAATCGCCTCCGGGAGTTTTACCGTCACCGCGAGAAGCGGGAAGCATTTGAGACGGTTGACCTGAATGGCCTCATCGAGGAAGCCATCGCGCTTACGCAACCCATGTGGAAGACACAAGCGGAGGCGAAAGACATCACCGTCACCGTGCAGAAGGTTCTCCAGGAGATTCCAACCGTCGCCGGCAACGCGGGCGAGTTGCGCGAAGTGCTGACGAATCTGATCTTTAACGCGGTCGACGCCATGCCGCGAGGTGGGACCATCGTTGTGCGCACGCGGCGCGACGGTGGGTACGTCACCCTCGAAGTCGCCGACACCGGCACCGGCATGACCGAAGAGGTTCGCGCACGCTGTCTGGAACCGTTCTACACGACCAAAGGCGAGCGCGGCACGGGGTTGGGACTGTCCATGGTCTATGGCATCGTTCAACGCCACCAGGGCACGATCGACATCCGAAGCGAAGTTGGTAAGGGCACAACCTTCATCATCCGCATCCCGCAACAGCCGGCAACGCCGCCAGCGGAGTCCCCGTCACCGTCGGTAATGCCCAGCCAGCATTTGCGCGTCCTCTTGGTGGATGACGAAGCGATGGTGCGCAAAATTATCGGTGAATACCTCAAGATTGATGGACACATCGTGGAGGCTGCCGTGGGCGGGCGCGACGGACTTGAGAAGTTTCGCAGCGGCCAGTTCGACCTCGTGGTGGTCGATCGCGCCATGCCCGATATCAACGGCGATCAAGTGGCCGCCGCTATCCGGTCC
>JBGPVO010000126.1:0-5432 GCA_041491705.1 Verrucomicrobiia bacterium | reverse complement strand
CTTTCGGACGCCGTTCAATTCTGTCTCGCCTGTCTCCCGCATGAGCCGAATGGCAGATTTTGCGAATGAATTGCAGGCTCCAGAGCTTTGGCAAGGCGGCTGCTTTATCGGCTACCATGCCAGAGTACAGCGATGCTGAGAAGAACTACACGATCAGTTACCCTGACGGTTGGCTGCCTCTGACGCATGAGGGCTCCCCGCACGTCAGCCTCGCCAGTTTGACCACCGGCGGGTATCTGAAGGTGGAAGCCTGCCAATTTGAGAAACCGGCGCCCGATACGATGCGCCCCGAGTTGGCCTTGCAGTCGCTGGTCGAATGCGAACGGCGTAGCTGGCCCAACATCGAGGAACCGGTCATCCAGCGCGGCTCCCGCAGCGGGTCCACGCTGGCGTACATGACGTACACCCGCGCCGAGCCGCAGGGTGAGGATCACCTGACCGATTTCGGCCACACGCGCGCCTGGGTGTTCAGCCGGGGCCGCGTCCAGGTCCGCTGCCTGTACCGTTGCCGCAGCAATGACGCTGGCGTGGACGACGAAGAGTTGGACGAGATCATCGGCTCGCTGGAATTGCATGACGATCCGCACCTCGACATCGCCAGTTTCACGAACTATTACTTCAGCCTGTTGAAACGCAATCGTCCGCAACTGGGAGTCAACCCGCCCGACGGGCTGGCCTTGACCTTCGCGGACGGGCAGACCGTGTTGCTCGAACATCTGTATCATCACTACCTGCTCGAACCGCATCGCATGGACGAGTTGATCGAGTCGCACATCAACCTGCTCGACTACTGCGGCGACGACGTGCCCGACCTCAAGAACTACAAGCTGATCAAGTCGCTGTTGTTCCCGAAGCTTTTCCGCGCGCCCTCACGCGACCTGCCTCCGCACCGGCGGCAACTGTGGCCCGGCGTCGCTATCGGCGCGGTTATTCAGGGATCGGTCTTCACCTACGGCGTGAATTCCGAGCGGCTGAAAAACTGGTCGCGCAATTCGCTCAACGACATCATGGAGGACCTGATCGACAACCTCTATGGCATCCAGCCCGTCGCGCCCCGCGGCTTGCGCAACGAGGAAGGCGTGACCCAAGCCATCAGCTATGTCGACCACTCGTTCAGCGCGTCGTTTATCCTGTTTGAGGATTTCTACGCCACGACCGCGCACAACCTCAGCGCGGACGAATTTCTTGTCGGCATCCCCGACCCGAGCTGCGTGTCGTGCTTCCGCGACGATGACCCGCGCTTTGTCGTGGCGCATACCGCGATGCTCCGTTGGGACTACCACCGCAGCGTCGAGCGGTTAACGGACACGATTTACCTCGTCACCGGCCCGTCGGCAAAGGATGTCAAGCCGTACGACATCCTGCACTGCTGCCCGAAGAAAGCGTAACCGCCCTCCCCGTGCGGCGTCCGCCCGCGGTCACCGCCTGACGATCGTTCTGGTTGGGGAACGGCTGGGTCTTGGTGGCCCGATCGGTTGGTGCCAAACCGAACGCAACCCCATCGACTTCCACGCAGACGTTTATCTTGCTGGCCCGCAGCAATTTCGGTCTACCCATTCCGCGAGGCAATTCGCTCGCCGGTCGCGGTTCTATTTGGGAACAAGTCGGGGTCTCGTGCCTCATAAGGTGTGAGCGGGGTTTTGCCTGGTCGCGAGGCAGGGCCAGGGGATGAAGGCGGAACACTCTGGGTTGGTCTGATTCACGGACTGAGGAGTCTGCGACAAGACCATGTTGGCTGGGAATGGGCGGACGGGAAAGTTCGGAAACCGATCCCGACCAGAACAGGCGGAATGAAAATCGGCATGAAGCTGTTTCTTGCCTCGCTGTGCCTTTTGCCGGCGGCCGTGACCACTGCGTTGGCTGCCACGAACATCATTCAGGTCTTCAACTTTGACTACGGGGCAGCCCCATCAACGCACATTGACCCCACCATCAACGTCGGCGACACGGTCGAGTGGGTGTGGACGAATGGCACTCATAGCACGGCTGCTGCAGCGGGACAATCGGTGAACTGGGACTCAGGTGTGCAAAGCACACCGTTTACATTCGACCACACGTTTACCCAGTTGGGCACCTTCAACTACTATTGCGCGCTCCACGGATTTGATGCGGGTGGCGGCCAGGTTGGCGGGATGTCGGGATTTATCCATGTCGTGATGCCCGCGCACGACGTGCGAACCTATATCGCTGCCAGTAAGGGACAACTCTTCGATCAACACGATGCCAACACTCTTACCATGTCCGATACGGGTTTCGTGTTTATTGCAACGGTGCGCGGCTCGTCCTCAAACACCGTGTTGAGCGCCACCGACCAAACGCCCGGTGGGACAACCAAGGTTTTGGCGAAGGAAAGTCCGGACAGCGACATCTTCCGGTTCAAAGAGTTTTTTTCAGACAAGCCGGCGTTGGATGCCGCCTATACCAATGGCACCTACACGATGACCATCGCCACTGCGGACGATGGGACCCTGACTCCTTCGCTGGATCTGCCGGGGGACTCCTATCCCAACACGCCCCAGATCGTGAATTTGTCCGCAGTGCAGACGATTGGCGTCTCATCCAACTTTGCTATCGTGTGGGCTCCCTTCTCCGGCGGAACGAGCAACGATCTCGTCAGGTTCGAAATCGACGACACCTCTGGCCACGCCGTCACCAATTCGCCTGAGCTTGGTGAACCGGGGCAATTGGACGGCACGGCGACCTCGTTTCTCATCGCCGCCGGCACGCTGGCCACCGACGTCACGAATACCGGCACTGTGGAGTTCGTCAAAATCACGGCGCGCGATGCCGGCAGTGTTCTCGGCGCGACCGGGATCACGGCCTACATTGAAACGACGCAGTTTCCCATTGGGACTTTTGCACCGTCAGCGGTTTCCTGCTCGCTCGTCCCAGCGCTCGCCACCAACCGGGTTGGAACGACGCACCGCGTCACCTCGACCATTACGACCAACGGCGCTCCCGTCGCCGGTGTGACCGCGGATTTCAACGTGATCTCCGGGCCGAACTCCGGCACCAACGGCAGTGGCGTGACTGATGGCGCCGGCCAAGCCGCCTTCAGCTATTCGGGCAGCGAAACCGGCACCGACACCATACAGGTAAGCGGCATGATCAACAGCCTGTCATTCACGTGTGCGGCGACAAAGGTCTGGTTGGCGACCGGCGTGAACGACCTGGCGGTCATCTCGGTCAAGGCGCCAAAGACGATTGCACTGACCGCGAAGAAGACGAGCCAAACCAGGTCGGTACGCGTCACCATTCAGAACCGCGGTGACCACGATGAGAGCCTCGCGAGCGTAGACATGCTGAGCCGCATGGTGACGCTCGCGCTCGAATCGGCCGGCACGAACTGCGTTGCACCGCGAGCCCAATTGTTCGCCGGACTGCCGCCGGGGCCACTACCGGTCGCCCTCAAGCCGAAGCGGAAACTCAACGTCATTTTCCGCGTCATATTCGACTGCGGCAGCGGCCCGCTCATGCGCCCAAGCCGCGCGGTCTTCCGCTACGTCGCGACCGTTCATCATGAGGCGATTGACGGCCAGCCGGATAGCCACCCGGTGGACGACACATGCCCGCGTGACGCGCTACCCGGCGGCGTCGATCCGTATCCCGACCGCAAAATCAAGGACAACGGCTGCGGCGGCAAGAAGCCGGATGGCACTCGCGGCGCGCCTGTGATAACGGATGTGGTCATTCGATGACAAGTGTATGAATGCGACTGCGATATCGTCAGGTGACACCTGCGTGCCGCTGGCGCGGTGAACCATCGTTTGCGGCGTGAGGCAGATGAGACTTCAAGAATCAAAGCCGGGTACGCGTGCGGCTGTTGCTGTTACGGCCATCGTGGCAGCGGGAGCGGCGTTGCTGATTTCCTGCGCCACAAGCGACGTGATGATTGCGCCGCCGCCAATAATCCCCGGCGCGAAGTTTGTGGGTTCGGAAACCTGTGCCGCGTGCCATCAGGAAGCCAGGGCCTTCAAGTTCACCTTGCACGCTCGCGTGCAAATTCCCGGCGAAGACGAGCGCGCCGCCGCGGAAGGCTGTGAGTCCTGTCACGGCCCCGGTAGCAAGCACGTCGACGCTGGAGGCGGACGCGGCAAATTCATCGTCAATCCGGGCAAAGATCCCGAAGCATGTTTCCAATGTCACCTGGACAAGAAGGCCGAGATTCACCTGCAGTACCATCACCCCATCGCCGAGGGCCGCGTGAGCTGCGTGTCCTGCCACAATCCGCACGGCGAGGACATCCACAAACCGCCGGGCGTATTCGTGGCGCGGGACAACGACGTGTGCGCCCAATGCCATCGGGAACAGGCAAAGCCCTACGTGTATGAACACGAGGCGCTGCGGGAAGGTTGTACCATCTGTCACAACGTGCACGGCTCGATCAACCCGAAGATGCTGACGGAGCGTGACAACAACCTGTGCCTGAAATGTCACGCCCAGGTCCCAACCGCCCCCGGCTTGATCTTCATCGGCGAGGTCAACCATGCCACCTTTCTTCAACAAGGCACGTGCTTCAGCGCCGGCTGTCACACCGCGGTGCATGGTTCCAACATCAGCCCGCAATTACGGTACTGAGTGGGGTTGATGCCGATGAACCACACGTTCTGGCTGAAGCTGTTGGTTGTGCTGCCGGCGACGACGCTGCTTGCCGCACTGGCCCGCGCCGAGTCGACGGAATCCCCCGGACCCTCCGGCTCGGAAACGCTCCTCGTCAATTATGTTTCCGTCAAGGGAGATGCGCAAAAGTTCCGTGAGGACTGGTGGATGAAGGACCAGTGGTCGGGCGGGGTCGAGCAGTTCACTCTCGACCAGGATCTCGACCCTCACACCGTCCTGCACGTCGAGGGCCGTGGCGTGTTTGAAGAGGACGACTATCGGCTACGGTTGGGTGTTACGCGGTTCTCCGTCGGATTCATCCGCGCTGGATACACGCAGAACCGGACTTATTACGATGACTGGGGCGGGTTCTACCGACCGTTCACGCCGCCGGCGTTTCGGTTGGGCCGGGACCTGCACCTGGATGATAGCGATATCTTCGTGGACCTGGGGTTGACCTTGCCCGATTTGCCCCAGTTGACACTTGGTTACGAACGCCAGTTCCGCAACGGCACGAAGTCCCTGCTCGAATGGGGCAGCGTGCAGCAGGGCGCGACCGAAAGGAAGATCTTCCCGTCGTTCAAAGACATCGACGAAACGGTGGACATTCTCAAGTTGAACCTCGATCACCACGTTGGGATCGTCAGCGTCGCCAATCGTCTTCGCTTTGAACACTATCGCGCCGACGACAACACCTTCGACAAAGGCTCGACCAACCTGACGACCGGGGCGAACCAGGACGTCACGATACACGAAGAGTCCAGGTACGACCTGCTCTCCAACGTCTTCCACATGGACAGCCGCGCGAACGACAAAGTGTACTGGTCAGCCAG
>JBGPVO010000125.1:0-5443 GCA_041491705.1 Verrucomicrobiia bacterium | reverse complement strand
GTGACGGCCAAAACCGGGGAGGGCGAGGCTCCTGCCGAGCCGATGGGGAATGCTCGCCGGGAGGCTCGCGCTCCCGGCGTGGTTCAAGTTCCAATTCGCGAACTCGCTGACATCAAGCTCGTCAACGGCCCGGCCATGATTCGCGACGAGAACGGGATGTTGGCGGGTTATGTGTACGTGGACATCACGGGTCGGGACGTGGGCGGCTACGTGGAAGACGCGAAGCGGGTGGTGGCAGCGGAGTTGAAATTGCCGACGGGTTACTCGATTGTGTGGAGCGGGCAATACGAGAACATGCTGCGGGTGCGCGAGCGGCTCAAAATCGTGTTGCCGGTGACCATCGCGCTGATTTTCCTCTTGCTGTACGCGAACACGAAGTCGGGGTTTAAGGCGTTGGTGGTCATGCTGGCGGTGCCGTTCTCGCTGGTCGGTGCGGTGTGGCTGTTGTATTTGCTGGGTTACAACATTTCCATTGCCGTATGGGTGGGAATGATTGCATTAATGGGACTCGACGCGGAGACGGGTGTGTTTATGCTGTTGTTCCTGGATTTGTCCTACGACGATGCGAAGCGCAACGGAAAACTGCGCAATCTGTCTGAGTTGCATGAGGCCATCATTCACGGCGCGGTGAAACGCATCCGGCCAAAAATGATGACCGTTGGCGCGGCGGTGATGGGCCTGATGCCGATCATGTGGTCGGTCGGCAGCGGGGCGGACATGATGAAACGGATCGCCGCGCCGATGGTGGGAGGTTTGTTCACATCTTTCGCGATGGAACTACTCGTATATCCGGCTATTTATTTACTGTGGAAATGGCACCAGGAAGTCAAACCGTCGTTGGCCCCAAACGCTATCGAGGCTGGCCCGTCATGAGAGCGTTGGCCTTGATGTTCTGCGTGGCGCTCGTTGCGGGCTGTGGCAGGTCGCAGCGCGTGTGTGCCGTGTGCGACCGCGGGGAGTGCAAGGGGATGGCGTTCCGCGTCACGCTCGAAAACGGGAAGGTCGTTGAGACCTGTTGTCCGCGTTGCGCACTGCATTATCTGGAGACCAATCATCAGCAGGCCCACAAGATGGAAGCGACGGATTTTGCGACCGGCAACTGGGTGGACGCGACGCGCGCGGTGTATGTTTCCGACAGCGACGTGCATCCGTGCGCGACGTTGGAGACGCGGCAGGATCCGCAAGGCTGCTGCATGATGAAGACATACGACCGTTGCCTGCCGAGCCTGGTGGTGTTCCAGCAGCAGGAGGCAGCGAAGACGTTTGCCAAAGAGCACGGCGGGCAACTGATCGCTTGGAAACAAGTGACAGGAAAGCCTGAATGATTCAAACGAGTGAGCGGGCGAAGACGATTGACTGTCAAAACGGTCGGGCATAGTCTTGGTAAAACTTTCGTGAGACTTCTGCTAAAAACCAAAGCGCTGCGAATAGCCATGCGGGCTCTCGCACTGGGGCTGGCAGTCGCTTTCGGTCTCGCAAGCTCGGCATGTATTGCGGAAAGTGCGCTAGCTTCAGTGCACTTGGGATCGAAGACCGAGCACCGCCATCATTCCGAGGCGGAACACGGGCATCCGCACGGTGATGATTCGCCCGATTGCTGCGCCTCGTTAAAGAGCGTTGTTCCCTCGGCACCGCACGCGAATTTGTTACCAGACCAACACGCAGGCGATTCCGTTGTTGTTGTCGCGGAGATTCCCCTGTCGGTCAACGTGGCAATAACGGCTGGTTTTGTTTACGACCACGGGCCACCCGGCGAATCGCCGCCGCCCTTTCTTCTGGTTTGCTCAGTCACTCCTCGCTCTCCTCCCGTGAGCGCCTGACGACTTGGTCTGCACCTACATTGTGCAGTGCAGTCGTTGTGTGTCGGCGTTCGAAACTTTTTTAACAAACGGAGCAAACAAATGAAGACAGTCATTTTGATCGCAGCCATGGCCTTGATGGCGGGCACGTCGGGGTTCGCCCAGCAATCGCTGACGCTGGAGCAAGCGGTGGCGCGCTCTCTTGATGGCAATCGCGAACTGGCGGCAATGCGCGTACGCATTGAGGAGGCGAAAGCGCGGTTGCAGCAGGCCGGACTGTGGCCGAATCCTGAACTGGAGTTGGACGGGCGGTCCGGCAGCGCATTTCGCAACGAGGGCCAGAATGCCGTAGGCGTGGCGGTCAATCAACCGTTCAGCGTCAGCGGACGCATCGGCGCGCAAAAGGGTGTGGCGCGCGTGGGTATTGAGCACACCTTTGCGGAGGTTGCCGACCTGGAGCGGCGCGTGGTCGGCGAGGTGCGACGGGCGGTCACGGAGTCTCAAGCGGTTGAAGAGCAGATCAAGCTGCAACAGTTCCTGATTGGACTGAACGAGGAACTGCTCAAGGCGACCAAGGCTGCGCTGGAACGCGGCCAGGTTTCCGAGAAAGATGTGAACGCCATTCAGATCGCGCTCCAACAGGCGCAGCAGCGGCAGAAGGTTCTGGAAACACAGCGGCGCAGCCGGTTGTTGGAGTTGAACAAGCTGATGGGCCAGCCGGCAGGGCCGGAATTTGTGGTGGCCGGCGAGCTTCAATTTCAAGTGCTGGCCGACATGAGCCCGTTCACGCTGGAGAAAGCGCTGGCACGGCGGCCCGACTTTGCCGTGGCGCAGTTCGACGTGTCGCTGGCTCGTTCGGAGCAACGGCTGGCCAAAGCCGAACGATTTGAGGATTGGCGGATCGGTGCCGGCTACCAACGCGAGCAGAGTGTGGTGGACGGCGCGCCGCCACAGCCAGTGGATCAGTTCGTCGGATTGAAACTCTCGGTCCCGCTGCCGTTGTTTGACCGCAAGCAGGGACGCATCCGCGAGACCATGGCCCTGGAAGACCGCGCACAGAAAACGGTCGAGGCGCTCAAGTTGCAAATCAGCCGGGAACTGGCCGACGCGCAGCAGCGCGTGAAGACGCTCGCGCCGCTGCTGGAGTCGTACACGCCCGAGATTCTGAAACGCGCCGAGGAAAACGTGAAGCTGGTCGAGAACGGCTACCGGCAAGGGCTGGCCAGCATCGTCGAAGTGATTCAGTCCCGGCAACAGTTTGCTGAACTCAAGTCGAGCTACATCGACACGCTCCGTGACTATCAAGAGGCGGTGATTGATCTGGAGACCGCCGCCGGTGTTTTCCCAACCAAGGAGAAGTAATCATGAACTCAAACATCATCCGAATTCTTATAGTCACAGTGCTGGCCGTGGCCGGCACGCAACGCGCCTTCGCTCACGGCGCGGCCATCGAAGTCGGCAGCGGCGGGGGCGGAGGGCCGGTGAAGCTGACCAAAGAGCAACAAGCCGCCATCGGTCTGAAGACCGTGAAGGCCGAATCGCGCGACATCGACACCGTGCTGGTTCTCAACGGCAAGGTGCAGCTCGACCCCAACCTCCACGCACACGTCACCTCGCGCATCGAGGGCCGCATCGAGAATCTTTTCGCCAAGGTTGGCGACAAGGTCGAGAAGGGACAGAAGCTCGCCGAAATCCAGTCGCGCCAGATCGGTGATCCGCCGCCCATCGTGAAGATCGAGGCCATCGTCGGCGGCGTCATCAACGACCGCCCGGTCACGCTCGGCGAGTCAGTTGATCCGAGCAAGGAACTCTTTCACATCATTGATTTGTCGCAGGTGATCGTCGTTGCCGAGGTGTACGAGGAGGACGTGGGCAAGGTGAAGCTCGACCAGACGGTGCGCCTCCGAGCGCTCGGTTATCCCAACGAGTCGTTCGAGGGAAAGATCACATTCATCGGCTCGGAACTCGATCCTGAGAAGCGCACGCTGCCGGTGTGGGTCACGGTCAGGAACCCCGACGGCAAACTCAAGCCGGAGATGTTCGCCAAGGTCGCGGTTGTGCTCGCGCGCAACGAAGGTGTTCTCTCCGTGCCGAAGGAAGCCATCCTGGAAGCAGGCGGCGAGAAATTTGTCTTCGTGCAAACAGGCGACACGTTCAACCGCTCCGACGTGCAGACGGGCGCGGAGGACGACCGCTTCGTCGAGATCAAGGACGGCCTCGTGCCGGATGATGTCGTCGTCACCGATGGCAAACGCGAGATTTACACGAGTTGGCTGACCGGCGGAAAGAAGCCCACTGCGGACAAGGGTTAGCATGTTTAACAAGCTCATCCATTGGTCGCTGAAAAATCGGCTGCTGGTCGTTGTCGGACTGGTCGTGTTCCTCGTCGCGTCCAGTTACGTCACGATGCGGATGCCGGTGGACGTGTTCCCGGAGTTCGCGCCGCCACAGGTCGTCGTGCAGACCGAGTCGCCGGGACTCGCGCCCGAAGATGTCGAGTCGTTGATCACGTTTCCCGTCGAAAGCGCCGTCAACGGCACGCCGGGCGTGGACAAAGTGCGCTCACAATCGTCGGTCGGTCTTTCGACTGTCGTCATCGTGTTCCGCTGGGGCACGGACGTGTATGTGGCGCGGCAGTTGGTCAATGAACGCATTCAATCGGTGCGCGACCGTTTCCCTGCCGGCACGCAAGCGCCGGTGATGCTGCCGATCACCTCCGCCGTGGGTTGGATGATCAAGTACAGCCTCGAAAGCGACACGAAATCGCCGATGGACTTGCGCACGATCTCCGATTGGCAAATCCGTCCGCGCATCCTCGCGCTCGGTGGCGTCGCGTCGGTCGTCAGCATCGGCGGCGACGTGAAACAATACCAAGTGCTCCTCGATCCCGACCGCATGAGCGCGTATCACGTCAGCGTCGCCGCGGTGCACGAGGCGCTGGAGAAATCGAACGTCAACGTTCCCGGCGCATTTGTCCAAACGCCGGGTGAGGAATACATCGTCACCGGTGTGGCGCGCATCCGGTCGCTCGACGACGTGCGCGACACGATCATCAAGTACGCCAAGGGCACGCCGATCTTCGTGCGCAACGTCGCCGAGGTCAAATTCGGCGGCGAGATCAAGCGCGGCGATGGAGCAATCAACCTCAGGAACGCCGTCATTGGCACAATCTCGAAAGCGTACGGCGCGGACACACTCGCCACGACCTACAAAGCCGAAGCCGCATTGCGCGACATCCAGAAGCAATTGCCGGCGGACGTGAAGATGAACGTGCAGGTTTTCCGTCAGGCCGATTTCATCGAAGGCTCGATCCGCAACCTCAAACGGGCGCTCATCGAAGGCGGCATCATCGTGACCATCGTGCTGTTCATCTTCCTGATGAACGTCCGCGCGTCGTTCATCAGCTTTCTCGCGATGCCGACTTCGCTGTTGGCGGGCGTGATGGTGCTGAAAGCGTTCGGCGTCAGCCTCAACTCGATGACCATCGGTGGCCTGGCCATTGCCATCGGCGAAGTCGTGGACGACGCCATCATTGACGTGGAAAATGTTTTTCGCCGGCTCCGTCTCAACCGCGAATCGCCAAACCCCGAACCCACGATAGATGTCGTATTCAAAGCGAGCAGCGAAATCCGTAATTCGGTGAT
>JBGPVO010000124.1:0-5447 GCA_041491705.1 Verrucomicrobiia bacterium | reverse complement strand
GGGATGATTGCGCGCCAGGAAGCGACGTTGCGTCTTGGGCGGCCGTACAAGTTTCGCACGGCGCCCGTCGATCCCGCCGATGCGTTTCGCGGACGATACGTCTGGTTGAACTTTGAACAAACCCATGCACGCTGGACCGGGGAAATGGAGCCCATTCCTCGAAAAAAAGCTTTCGCAACCGTTGAAGAAGGGCCGGACGGATTTGCGGTCATCCGAAGAGTCAGCTCACAGCCGCCAAAGTCAGGAGACTATGTTACCGCGATACAAACGTATGGCGGCTGGGGAACCAATTCGACCGAAGTGTATTTCCAGTTGCCTTTTGATCGATACTACATGGAGGAAACGAAGGCGCCCGCCGCAGAACGGGCCTATTGGGAGCATTCGAACCGTCGTGGCCAAACCAACCACAACACGTACGCTGTTGTTCGCATCAAAGACGGCGATGCCGTGATGGAAAACGTCTTCATCGATGGCCAGCCGATCGCCGGTTTCATCCACCAAAAGCCGAAACAAGACGGGGCGACCGAATAGGTCGCCCCCGTCTGGTGTGAATTATCAACTGTTGTTTAGTGCGCGCTGGCGGCAAGTTGGTTGAAGACCAGTTTGTCCTTGTCGTCGCCGACCGTGACTTCGATCGTCTCGTTCGGCTTGATGTTGGCGCGGAGGATCTCCTCGGCAAGCGGATCCTGGAGATATTTCTCCACGGCACGACGCAACGGACGCGCGCCAAACTGCGGATCGTACCCCTTCTCGATGAGGAAGGTCGTCGCCGCCGGCGTGAGGACGATCTCGACATCCTTGTACTTGAGGCGGTTCTTGACCTTCTCGACTTCGAGATGAACGATCTGGCCCATGTCCGCCTTGTTAAGGCTGTGGAACACGATAACATCGTCGAGGCGGTTCATGAACTCGGGCTTGAACGCGCGCTTGGATTCGTCCAGCAGCTTGCTCTTCATGTCGTCGTACGTGTGCTCTTCCTTGGTCGGCGCGAAACCGAGTTCGCCCGCCTTGCGAATCATGTCAGCGCCAATATTCGACGTCATAATGACGACGCTGTTGCGGAAGTCCACCTTGCGGCCGAGCGAATCGGTCAGGTGTCCGTCCTCGAGAATTTGCAAGAGCATGTTCATGACGTCGGGATGCGCCTTCTCGATTTCGTCGAACAGCACGACCGAGTACGGACGGCGACGCACACGCTCCGTCAACTGGCCGCCTTCCTCATAGCCGACATAGCCCGGAGGCGAACCGACCAGCCGCGAGACATTGAATTTCTCCATGTATTCGCTCATGTCGAGCTGGACAAGGGCATCCTGATCGCCAAACATGAATTCCGCCAGCGCGCGGGCCATCAGCGTCTTGCCCACGCCCGTCGGCCCGAGGAACACGAACGAGCCGATCGGGCGGTTCGGGTCCTTGAGGTCGGCGCGGCTGCGGCGCAGTGCCTTGCTGATCGCAATCACCGCCTCGTCCTGACCGATGACCGTCTTGCGCAGTTCGGCTTCCATCTGCAACAACTTCTCGGCATCCTTCTGCTCCATGCGGTTCAACGGGATGCCCGTCCACTTGGCGACAATCTGCATGATGTCGTCTTCGGTGATGACAATCTGTTTTTCGTCGCGCGCCTGGCGCCATTCGGCCAGCGTTTGTTCGAGACGCTCCCGGGCGTGTTTTTCCTTGTCGCGGAGGCTGGCGGCCAATTCGAAGTCCTGCGCCTTGATCGCCGCCTCTTTCTCTTCCTTGATCTTCTCGATGTCGCGCTCCGACTCCTGAATGTTCGGCGGTCGCGTCATCGATTGGATGCGCGCGCGCGCGCCGGCTTCATCCACGACGTCGATTGCCTTGTCAGGAAGGAATCGGCCGGTGATGTACCTGTCCGACAGCCGCGAGGCGGCTTGCAGGGCTTCGTCCGAGAACTTGGCGCGGTGATGCTCCTCGTACTTGGGACGCAGGCCCTTCAGAATCTCGACGGTCTGCTCGACGGTCGGCGGTTCCACGATGATGGTCTGGAAGCGACGCTCCAGCGCCGCGTCCTTCTCGATGTACTTGCGATATTCGTTCATCGTGGTCGCCCCGACAACCTGCAACTCACCGCGGGAGAGCGCGGGCTTGATGATGTTGCTGGCGTCCATCGCGCCCTCGGCCGAGCCGGCGCCGACGATGGTGTGCAGTTCGTCAACGAACAGAATGACGGTCTTCGAGCGCTTGATCTCGTACATGACGGCTTTGATGCGTTCCTCGAACTGGCCGCGGTACTTCGTGCCCGCCACCATCAACGCGAGGTCGAGGGTCACGACGCGTTTGTCGCGCAAAATCTCCGGGACGTTGCCCTTGGAGACTTCCTGCGCCAAACCTTCCACGATGGCGGTCTTGCCCACGCCGGCTTCGCCGAGCAGAACCGGGTTGTTCTTCGTGCGTCGGCACAAAATCTGGATGACGCGCTCGATTTCATTCTGACGGCCCACGACCGGATCGAGTTCGCCTTTGCGGGCGAGTTCCGTGAGATCGCGCCCGAACATACGCAGCGCGGGCGTCTTCATTTCCTTCTTGCCGCCGGCGGCCTCGCCTTCTTCCGCGCTGCCTTCGCTGGGGGTGAAGTTGGGGTCGAGTTCCTTGAGAATCTCGTTGCGGCAGCGTTCGATGTCGACATCCAGCGACTTCAGGATGCGCGCGGCGGCGCCTTCGCCTTCGCGGAGCAAGCCCAGGAGAATGTGCTCGGTGCCGACGTAATTGTGATTGAGCTGCTTGGCTTCCTTCTGCGCGAGCGCCAGGACCTTCTTCACGCGCGGCGTGTAGGGAATGTTACCGACCATTTTGGTTTCCGGGCCGGTGCCGATTTGCTTTTCGACTTCCATGCGGACGGTTTCGAGATCGAGACCCATCTTTTGGAGGACGTTGACGGCGACGCCCTGACCCAACTTGATGAGACCCAGCAACAAATGCTCCGTGCCCACGTAATTGTGGTTGAACCGGTCCGCCTCCTTGCGGGCCAACGCGAGCACCTGCTGCGCTCGCGGCGTGAAATTGTTCATTTCCATCACCGTCCTCTCATTCTGGTTCAACTCGGCCGCCGTCCACCGCCGGACGGTCGTTCAAATTCGGTTTCGAAATACTCGCCAACTGGACGCGGATCAGCTCCGCGCGTAAAATGTCGCGCTCCTCGGCAGTCAGTTTCCGGGCCGCAGCCCGTTGCACGTGAGCCGGTTGGGAGAGAATGAACATCTCGTCCACCATCGCGCGCGCCGTTGCCGGGAATATGTCCAAGTCTACCCCCATACGCACCAAACTAAGCAAATTGAGTGCCTCTTTCGAACTAATCGTATGTGCATTGCTCAGAATGCCATACGCACGACCTATTTGATCATATACCAGTTTGGGCTTCTTTTCAAGCAACGTGATCCGCGCATTCTCTTCATGTTCAATAATCTGCAGCATCACCTTGTTGAGGCGCTCGATCACTTCCATCTCCTTTTCGCCCAACGAGGTCTGATTCGACACCTGAAAGACATTCCCGAGCGCTTCCGTCCCTTCCCCATACAAGCCACGCACAGCCAGGCCAAGTTTGTTGACGGCCTGTACAACTTGGTTGATCTGGTCACTCAACACCATCCCCGGCAAGTGCACCATTGCCGAGCCGCGCATCCCCGTACCCACATTCGTCGGACACGCCGTGAGGTAACCCAGCTTCGGCGAGAATGCAAAATCCAGATGTTCTTCCAGTTCCGTGTCCACCCGGTCAATGATCTTGAAAATGGTTTTGAGCTGCAGGCCCGACTTGATCGCCTGCATGCGCAGGTGATCTTCTTCGTTGACCATCACGCTGATCGTCTCGCGGCCATTAATGACCACGCCGCTGCCGACGTTCTTGGCCGCGTGCTCGCGGCTGATCAGATGGCGCTCCACCAGCACCTGCTTGTGGATCGCGGTGATGTTGTCCATGGAATCCCCAAAGTGGTCCGCCATCTCGGGCAGGGCTTCAACCACGGGCTGGATCAACTCGAGCAGTTTCTGTCGCTCGGGCTTCTTGGCCCAGCCGGGGAAGGGATGATCGCGGATATTGCGCGCCAATCGCACCCGCGAGGACATGACGATCTTGCTGTTGGGTCCGTCGGCCTTGACCCACTCGCTCGGGCTTTTCAGCAAATCGTCAATCTTCATGTTCGCATCATTCGGCCGCGCGGGCGACGCTCGCGGCCTTCTTTAACTTCGTCTCCAACTCGCGAATCTCATCACGAATCTGCGCGGCATCTTCATATTTTTCTTCGCGCACGGCCTTCTCCAGCTGTTCCGACAACTCGTGAATCTTCCCGTTCAGCGCCAGCGTATGCATCGCCTTGGCCGGCACCTTGCCCACGTGATGATCGCCCTTGTGCATGGCCTTCAACAGCGAGCCCAACCCGGCCTCGAAGGCGTCCCAGCAGGCGCTGCATCCGAGTCGTCCGGTCTTCTTGAAATCCGCCTGCGTGAACCCACAGACAGCACATTGCGCGCCCGGCGCCTCGACCTTCATCTCCTCCGCCGCGCCGAGCCCGATGAGTAAATCCTCCGCAAAGCCGGCGGCGTCTTCCACGCCTTTCTGCTTGGCGCAGGGCTCACACAGATTCACCTTCAACAGCTTCCCGTCCACGATCTTGGCGAGATAGACTGTCGCGTCCGCCTGTTTGCAACTGTCGCAGATCATAATCTCATTTCGTGCCGATGGCCGTTCCCTCAGAACGGGTCAACTTACGGAAGTCCTCCGTCAATTGCAAGGTCAGTGGCCCCGGTTTTCCCGAGCCGATGACCCGGCCGTCGATGCTGGCGACCGGGACGATCTCCGCGGCCGTTCCCGTGAGAAATACCTCATCCGCTGTTGTCAGATCATACCGCGTCAGGTTCGGCTCGCTGACGCCGATCTGGCGTTTCGCGGCCAGCTCGATCACAACCTGCCGCGTGATCCCAACCAGAGCGCCCGCGCTGACTGGCGGCGTCTCCAGTTTGCCGCGGCGCACGATGAAGATGTTGTCGCCGGTGCATTCCGCGACGTGTCCCTGGCTGTTGAGCATGATCGCTTCGACCGTACCGGCGTTCACGGCTTCAATCTTCGCCAGGATGTTGTTCAGATAGTTCAGCGATTTGATCGACGGGCTCACCGCGGCGGGATTGGTCCGCTGCGTGCTCGCCGTGATCAGCTTCAGCCCCTTGCGGTACACCTCTTCGGGATACAGTTCGATCGTGTCCGCGATGATAAACACCGTCGGGTTCTTGCAGCGGAACGGGTTCAAGCCGAGGTAACCGACCCCGCGCGTCACGACCAGCCGAATATAGCCGTCCTTTAGCTTGTTCTGGCGACACGTCTCGCAGCACGCCTCGGTGAGTTGCTGTTTGGTCAGCGGAACCTGCAGCATGATCGCCTTCGCCGACGCGAACAGCCGATCCAGATGTTGTTCGAGACGGAAGATGCGACCGTC
>JBGPVO010000123.1:0-5461 GCA_041491705.1 Verrucomicrobiia bacterium | reverse complement strand
GATGCTGAGGGGAGCGACGGCGGAGGGAGCGGCACTGAGCTGGGCTTGCGCCCGCTTCGGCAGGTCAAGGAACATCAACACCACTTCGAACCCTTTGCCCTGCTCACGTCGTGCGCATTGCACGACCACACCGCGACAGCCGATGTCCGTATGTTGATCCCTTCGCGCTCCCGGATGGGGCAAGCGCATCTCCACGCCAACTTCTGTCCACTCCGGCATGAACGTGTCGGTCACAAACGTAATGCCTTTGGGACTGAGCTTGAAAACCTTGTCGAGAACGGCGGCCTTGCAAGAGCGTTTCCCTTTCAGCTCCGCATCGAAAACTCCTGAGACATCTCTTCTGGTAGCACCCATCGTCTTATCTCACCAAGGTCGTGGCGCAATCTAGCATTGGACACCCCCGCTGTCAACGAACGTGCGCCCGGCCCCACTTACCACTGGATCACGCAGGAGGCCCACGTCAAGCCGCTGCCGAAAACGACCAGCAAAATCAGGTCGCCGTGCTGAAACCGGCCTTCGCGCGCCGCCTCGTCGAGCGCGATGGCCACGGACGCCGCCGAGATGTTTCCGTAGCGGTGCAGGTTCACGTACACCTTGTCCATCGGGGCGCCGAGCCGATCGGCAAGGGCCTCCAGAATGCGGATATTCGCCTGGTGCGGGATGACGCATTTGATGTCGTTGATGGTCAGGTTGCACCGCCGCAGCGCCTCTTCCGCAGCGGTCTGCATCGCGATGACGGCGTTCTTGAACACCTCTTTGCCGGCCATCTTCAAATGATGCATCCCGGCGCTGACCGACTCTTTCGACGCGGGATAACGCGCGCCGCCTGCGGGCATCATCAGAATGTCGGCCTGGGCACCGTCGGCGCCCATGCACGTTGTCAGTATGCCGTGCCCGTGTTCCTCGCCGCGGCTGCGCAAGATGGCCGCGCCCGCGCCGTCGCCGAACAGCACGCACGTGTTGCGGTCCTGCCAATCAATGATCGTGGAAAGTTTCTCTGCGCCGATGACCAGCACCGTGTTGTACGTGCCTGACGTGACAAATTGTTGTCCGATCTCCAGCCCGTACAGGAATCCCGAGCACGCCGCTTCCATGTCGAAAGCCGCCGCGCGCTTCGCGCCGATCTTCTGCTGGATGAGACACGCGGTGGCGGGAAACGGCATGTCCGGCGTGATCGTGGCGCAGATGATCAAATCGATCTCGTCTTCGCGGACGTTGGCTTGTTCCATGGCGCGGCGCGCCGCCTCGACGGCCATGTCGGACGTGCACATCCAATCGGGCGCGATGCGGCGCTCCTTGATCCCCGAGCGCGTCGTGATCCACTCATCGGTCGTGTCGACCAGCTTCTCCAGGTCGGCGTTCGTGAGCACGCGGTCGGGCACGTAGGAACCCGTGCCGACGATATGCACGGGCCTAAGAAGCTGCCTCGACCTGGGATTGCGCAAATTGGGTTTGCTGGACTTTGTCATGGAACTTTCGGGTTTCCTCGATGATGTGCTCGTTAAACTGGCATTCGACGAACTCGGTGGCCACGCGGATGGCATTCTTCACCGCTTTGGGCGAGCTGGCGCCGTGCGCCTTGATGCAAATGCCGTTGATCCCCAAGAGGACGGCCCCTCCGTATTCGTCGGGGTCGGCCTTCCGTTTGAGCGCCTGGAACGCACCATTGGCGAGCAATGCGCCAAGCATCCGGAGCGGATTTTTCTTGATCTCGTCTTTCAGCCAACTGGAAACAAGTCGCGCCGTGCTCTCGCACGCCTTCAATACGGCGTTGCCGACGAAGGCGTCCGTCACAATCACGTCGGCATGGTTCGAGAACAGGTCGTGGGCGTCGATGTTGCCGACAAAATTCAGGTCCGTTTGCTTGAGCAAACGATGCGCTTCGAGCGTCAGTTCGTTCCCCTTCATTTCCTCGGTGCCAATCGACAGGACCGCGACGCGCGGCCGCTCGTATCCGAGTATCTGCCTGGAATACATGCTGCCCATGATGGCGTACTGGACCAGATTCGAGGGGTGCGGTTCGAGGTTGGCGCCCGCGTCCATCAACACAAACACGTTTTCCGGCGCCGGCAGGAGCACGGCCAGGCCGGGACGGTCAACGCCCTGCAACGTGCGCAGCTTGAGATGCGACGCTGTAAGCAATGCGCCGGTGTTTCCCGCGGAAACAACCGCGTCCGCCTCGCCGCGCTTGACGATGTCGATAGCGCGGCCCATCGAACTGTCTTTCTTGCGGCGCACGGATTGCACCGGCGGGTCGTCCATCTCGATCACTTCGCTGGCGTGGATGATCTCGATGCGCTTGTCCGCGGCGCCAAGCTTGCGCAGTTCTGCCCCGACGCGCGTTTGGTCACCCACCAGATACAGGTGGTCGATATGGCTGTTATCGCGGAGTGCTTCCACCGCCCCGGCAACGATGTTCCGGGGGGCGAAATCCCCACCCATCGCATCGATGGCCAGTTTCATGGCGGGAGATCAGGCAGCGGTTATGGATACGACCTGGCGCCCCTTGTAATACCCGCAGGACGGGCACACGCGGTGGGGCCGCACCCGTGCGCCACACTGGGAGCACTTCGACAACTGCGGGGCTGACTTGGGACGGTTCGCCGCCTTGCGAGTGCGCAGGCGCATCTTCGACATTCTACGTTTCGGGACACCCATGGGAAATGTTCTCCGTTACTTCAGTTTCAAGTTCAAGTTATCCAATGCACGCCAGCGCAGATTGCCCTCCGACGGCCTGCATCGGCACGGTCCTTTGTTCAAATCCTTGCCACAATGCGGGCAGAGTCCCCTGCAATCCTCGGCACACAGCGCCCGTTGTGGAAGTGCGAGGATAATATCTTCGCGCATATCGGCCGTCAAGTCCACGAAGTCCTCGCCATGCAGTTCCTGGTGAAACACAAACTGCTCCACGCGCAGGGGCAAATCGAATACGCGGAGGCACCGGCTGCACTGCAGCGTCGCGGGCGTGCTCAACCGGCCTGTGACCAGCAACGCACTGTCCTGCATCTGCGCCACCAGCTCATACTCCACGTCGTGTTCGAACCGGGTGTCGGGTTCCTCCAGCTCCATGATCGAGGCGGGATCGGTCCCGCGCAAGGTTTCTCCGTCCGGCGGGATACGCTTAACGTTGATTTTCATGGTCCCCTTTCGCCCAAACGCCCGGTGGTCAGCCCGAACGCTTGGAACCAAACTTGCGTCTCATCGCACGTTCGACACCGCGCGGCACAAAATCGCTCACGTGCCCGCCCAGCTCGCCGATCTCCTTTACCAGGCGGGAACTGATGAACGTGTATTCGTCCTTCGTCATCAGGAAGATCGTCTCAATCCGCGAGTCCAGTTTACGGTTCATCAGGGCGAGCTGAAATTCAAACTCAAAGTCCGAAACGGCCCGCAAGCCGCGCACGACCACGCTCGCGCGCTTTCGCCGTGCATACTCCACCAGCAATCCCTCGAATTCGTCCACCGACACGTTCCTCAACCCTTTGACCGCTTCGGCCGCCAACTGCAGGCGTTCGTCCACGCTGAACAGGGGCGCTTTGGCGTCATTGACCGCCACGGCCACAATCACGCGATCGAACATTTTGGCGGCCCGACGCACGATGTCGAGATGACCGTTGGTTATGGGATCGAAACTGCCGGGGTAGACAGCAATTTTCACATGAATGAACCTCCTTGCCCTTGCTCGTGACCATAATTTCCACCCGGTCATTTTGCAATCTTTTCTTTTCCACAGTGCAGGTTACGTGGTGATTATTTCCGACATCCTTGCACGCGATAAGCTCATCAACGCGGTGCAGATGCGGATTGTCGAGTAACCCGCGGGGCTTAAATCGCGGTTTTGGCGTGTTACCAGCCAGTCGCGTCCCAGCCATCGGGGAACAAGTGGCCCACCGGTTGCTACCTAACACCTGTTGAGGTTCAAGTGCTATGCAGCAACATCTTGCTAACTGGTTGATACAACGTCATCAACAAACCGTCCGCGAAAAGCCGGACCACCCCAAAGCGTGGTCCAAACTTTATACGATTTGCACCGAAGAGAGCAAGTTGGTGGAGTTTGCGCAATTCTGCGAGGAGATCATCAAGGTCCACCCCGGCAATCGGCACGCGTGGACGTTTCTCCAACTCGGCACCAAGGACGAAGGCTATTCCATCGACCTGTTGGCATTCTCGAAGGATATCGTCCGCCTTCACCCCGACCATGAGCATGCGTGGGCGCGCCTCGACGCCGCCTATGAAAACCGGGAAGACGACTATGACCTGATCGATTTCTGCAAAGAGATCGCCCAGCAACAGTCCGGCAATCCGTCCGCCTTGGCGCGTCTGGCGCAGGCGTACAAGAAGCAGGGCAAATACACCGAGTTGATCTCCATTTGCTTCCAACTCCTGACCGCTCGGCCCGGCGACGCGCAAACCTGGTGCAATCTTGCCGACGCCTACGCGGCCCGCTGCAAGTATGACGACGCTGTTTCCGCCTACGAAAAAGCCATCGAACTGAAGCCGAACTTCGTCGTCGCGTGGAACAACCTCGGCAACGTCTATCATCTTCAGGCGCAGTACGACCGCGCCGTGCAAGCGTACCAAAAAGCGATCTCGCTCAACTCCGGCGACGCCGCGCCGTGGGTCTGGCTTTGCCTCGCCTACGCCGAAATGGGCAAACCGAAGGAAGCGCATGCGGCCGTCGAGAAAGTCGAGAAGCGCCTCCCGCTCGTCGCCAGCATGCTTAGCGAGGAACTGGCGGAGAAGTTCTCGACCGCGGCTGTCCACTGAACGCGCTCAGCGCCGGAAGAAATTTAGCTGCGTGTCTCCATAGGCCGCGCCGCGCACCAACTCCCAGGGCGGGTCCACGGCCAGCGCGTCGCGCTTCGCCGATTCCAGCACGAGCCGTCCGTCGCTCGCCAGCAACCGGGGCAGGTTTTCATCACGCAATAATTCCTGCGCCGCGTCGCCATACGGTGGGTCGGCGAAAATGAGCGAGTATGTCTCTCCGCCGGCCACGAGCTTTCCGAGTTTTGCCGCGACCGCAGCACGCGCCACTGACAACGAGCAGTGTACTTCGCGGTTCCGCCGGAACGTCCGAATGTTTCCCTCAAGACTTTCTAGCGCGCCGCGCGCATTCTCCACAAATGTTACAGACTCAGCCCCGCGGCTGGCCGCCTCCAATCCGAACGCTCCTGTTCCCGCAAACAAATCCAGCACGCGCGCGCCGACGACGCGCTCGCCCAGGCTGGAGAACACCGCCTCGCGAATACGATCCGCTGTGGGCCGCACACCCGTGCGCGGCACGGCAAGCGTCATTCCTTTGGCCAGGCCGGCAATGATGCGCATGGTTACTTCAGCAGTTGTCGCAGGCCCTTCTCGATCAGTTGCTGCCCGACGCCTTGGGCGATGCGTTTCGTCAAGTCGGTTTTCGGCGAATCGTACGGGCCTGTGACCTTGAAGTCCAACGTCAGCGAGCCGTCCT
>JBGPVO010000122.1:0-5473 GCA_041491705.1 Verrucomicrobiia bacterium | reverse complement strand
GCGGTCGTAAAGGCCGTCAAGGCGCGCGACATGGTGGGCATCGACGGGCTGTTGAAAAGGCTGAACGAGTTGAAAGGCGGGCTACCTTCAATCCCACGTGGGAGCGACATTCCTGTCGCGAAACCCGCTCCGTCGTCGCCAGAGGATCGCGGCAAGAATGCCGCTCCCACGACAATTTCCTTGGAAGAAGCATGGGGGGCCGCCGTGGAGCACATGGGCAAAGTGGTTCCCATGGCGAAATCGTATCTGATTGGCACGCGGCCACTCGGATTGCAGGGAAATGTGCTGGTGGTTGGGTTCGATCCTGAGTTCGCTGATCACAAGGACCTTGCGGATCGCCCCCGCAATATCGAGGTGCTGCAGGCGAAACTGAAAGAGAAATTGCGGATGGACGTGACGCTGAAGTTTCAGGCCGCCGAACCCGCGTCGGTGCCAACACGGGCGCCGGTGCCTCCGCCGGCGAAACCGGCTGTGGCCGGCAAAGCCGTGGAGCCTGCAAAAAAGAATCTCGATGACTTCAAGAATGATCCGCTGATCAAGAAGGCGCTGGAGATTTTCAAAGGAACGATCGTAGAAGTCAGAAAGTGATGGTGGAGAATGGCCGGACTAGGGAAATTCCTGAAACAAGCCCAGAAGATGCAGGCCGAGATGCAGCGCGTGCAGGAGGAGTTGGCGCAACGCGAAGTGGAAGCCACGGCGGGCGGCGGGGCCGTGAAGGCCGTCGCGAAGTGCGATGGCTCGATTGTGTCGGTCAAGATCGATCCCAAGGTGGTGGACCCGAACGACGTGGAGATGCTGGAAGACCTGATCGTCGGGGCCGTGACCAACGCGTTGCAGACGGCGAAGAAAACGCAGGAAGAAGAGTTGGGAAAGGTCACCGCCGGCATCAACCTGCCCGGGATGATGTAACGGCGCAACGCCGATGGATTATCCCACCCCCGTCCAGAATCTCATTGCCCAGTTGTCGCGCCTGCCCGGGATCGGCAAACGCAGTGCGGAACGAATCGCGCTGCATTTGCTGAAAGCCGACAGCGATACCAACCGGCAACTGGCGCAGGCGGTCCTTGATGCCAAGGCGAAGATCCGGAATTGCTCGCGCTGTGGCAGCTACACCGAACATGACCCCTGCGAGATTTGCGGCAGCGCGCGCCGCGAACAGTCCGCGATCTGCGTGGTGGAAGGCCCCAATGATATTCTCACCTTGGAGCGCGCGGGCGTGCACAAGGGCGTCTACCACGCGCTGATGGGGCGGATTTCGCCATTGAACGGCGTCGGGCCGGAGCAGCTTCGCATCGCGGCGTTGCTTGAGCGAGTGAAACGCGACAAGCCGACCGAGATTATTCTGGCCCTGGGCGCCGATGTGGAAAGCGAAGCAACGGTCAGCCACCTGATTGACCAACTCAAACCGCTGGGCGTTTCGGTGAGCCGGATCGCCTTGGGCTTGTCCGTGGGCAGCGCCTTGGAAACAGCCGACGAAGTGACGCTGGCCCGCGCGCTCGAAGGCCGCCAAAAGGTCTAATTCAGAAAGCGTTGCGCTGCGCCGCGATCATCGCGCGCAACTGACGGTGCTGCTGCTCGACGGGTTACCCGATCAACTTGGTTGCCATCTACGACCTCCTTTGTGGCAACCACCATCCCCAATTCACCCATCGACCAAGTGTGGCGCAGCACTAGTGGTTTGAGAGGGAGGGGCGGTCGATCGATCCGGGGACGTTGGCGTCGGCGTTGGGAAAAATCTGGTTGTATTCCGGAGTTCGCCGCAATGCGTCGAGATCGGGATCGGTCGCGGCATTGTTATAGAAAGTGCGGTGGGGATCGTTATCCAGGCAGGCGCGCAAATAGCGCAGGCTGTCGCTGGCGTGATCGAGCAGGGCGTAGGTGCAGGCCAGGTTGTAGTTCGTTTCCGGGTCATGGGGATTTCTTTCCAGCGCCGTCTGCAGCCGCTCGATGGCCTGGCGGATCAGCATGTGGTCGTTGTTCAGTTTTCCCAACTGCAACAGCGCCACGCCCCACATGCCGTAAACACGGGCAGTGTCAGCCACGGTGGGGACGCGTGTCGCCGAATCGAATCGCGCGATGGCCCGCTGGAACAGGGCCCGTTGCTCGGTCAGATCATGGCTTTCCAGCCCCAACGTAACAAGGGTGAATCCCAGATCGTGCTCGACCCGGGCGTGATCGGCTTTGTAAGGGGCGAGTTTCAGGCTGTTTTCGAACGCGTCTTTCGCGGCGACGCGCGCGGCGCGGCGTTCGGCGCTCCCGGAAGGAAGATGGTTTGCGTAGTAGTCGAGGAGCGCACCCCATTCATCGTACAACTGCCAGTCAGCTCCCTCGCAACCGGCCGCCTTCGCAAATTGCTCCCGTGCCGTTTGCGCCAACGCTTGCCGCTGGGCCGGGTCGGCGGTCCGTCGCACAAGCAGGTGCAGGCAATGGGCCCACAGCGCGTGGGCGCGATAGAGGTCGGGTTTCTGAATGGCGGCCTGTCGGTACTGTTCCGCGGCTTTCTGAAGCAGCGCGGTCGCTTCCTCCGGCGAGGTGGTCGCATCGGCTTTCTTCTGGAAGGCAAGTCCTGCGTTGAGGAACTTCGCGGGATCGGTCGCGGAAGCCGTGTCTTCCGCGACCATGACCTGTTCACACGCGAGCAGCAACGCCACGCCAAGGCATACCCGCAATCGATACAGAGCCTTCGAACTCACAACTCCCGATGGTACGGCTGGTAAGTTTGGAAATCAACCGCGCCGGGCGCACGATGTGTGATGAGAAGCTTTGGGCAACGCAAGGGGGCCCGCTCGTGCGACAGAAAGGAATTCCTATGTCGGCAACGTCTTGCGACGGCGCATCCAGATGATCCCACCGCCCACCGCGAAAAGCACGACAACGGCGGGCTCGGGAACCGCATTCACGGAGAATGAATTGAAGAACGCATCGTGTGCGCCGCCCAACCCCGCATTGTTGTTGAAGATTGCGAAGCTGTCGATGCTGGAGTTGGCGGTGCCTTCCAACGTACCGGAATACGTGCCGAGCAATGCAGTGTTGTCGCCGTTGCTGACAATGAGCGAGTAGCCGTTGGCTCCCTGCAGTTGCAGCGACAGTTGCAGCCCCGTGGAGCGAAAGGCGATGCCCGAGTCATGCACGCCAGTGCTGTCAATGTATTCGTAATCAGAATTGCCACCGAGGAAGAGGAACTCGAAGCGCGCGCCGGTATTGTAGTTTCCGGGGTTGGCATTCGCGTTGCCGTTGCGTAGCGTCAGCCCTACGGAGGTGCCGTTGTCGATGAACCCGTTGTCCATGGCCCAGTGGAAGGTTGAGCTGTTGTACATTTCCCGAGCCCCGAAAGCCCGGTAGGCGACCGCTGAGTTGCCGGTGTTGCCGTACTCGCCGAAGGCCTTGCCGCTGGTGTCGATATTGGGACTGGTCGTGCCGTCGCCGTTGTTCGCGGACGTCCCAATAAACTGGCCGTTAAAACCGTCGATATTGCCGGACGTCTGGGTCAGTGTCCATGCGCCAAAGCCGGCGCCGCCGTTATCACCCGTCTGCCAGCCGTCATTGTAAGGGGCGTTGTCGGCCTCGTCAGATGCAATAATGACCGCCGACGCACTTTGAGCCAAAACAACCATGAATGCTACGAAGGTTGGAAGCACCATCCTAAGACTGCGAACAACGATGTGCATAGCACCTCGCCAGTTAATACCAGACCCACCTTACATACTTTGGCTCTTATACAGGAAAGCGCTTTACCAGGTCAAGGCAAAATGCACAAGTCAATCGGTGTAGTGGAGCCATCTTCGGCATGGCCGAGAACGCAACTGTGTGTGAACCGAGGAGAACCTCAGGAGCGACGGCGTCGTCGCAGATTGAGGCCTTTTTGGCAGCCTGCTATTGGCCGAGGCGGATGCGGTAGTAACGGCTCGGGCTAATGGGGACAGCGTTGGTGACGCCGCCAACGTCGAGGTAGTTGGTCGTGGATTCGCCGATCCCGGGCACCGAGATTGTGGCGAGATCGCTGAAATTGAAATTGTTGGTGTAGCTGCCGTCGAGAGGCGGGGCGTTCGTCTGCACCATGTAGTCATGGCCGCCTGCGGTTGTCCAGGTTAGTCGAATGTCGGCGCCTTCGCGCGTGATCGAAATGATCTGGAACAGATTCGTCGCGAAAGAAGCGTCGATGGTGTGGTCGGCGGTGACGTTGGTGAAGGTGTAACCGCTGACCGGGCCAACGGAATTGCCGTCCACCAGCACATCCACGATGGGGTAACCGGGATTGGCCGTGATGGTGAAGTCCTGGTTGGTGCCGCAACTGACGCTCACCGGGCCGCTCGGGCTGATCGAGCCGTTGGTGCCGGCGCTGGCGGTGATGGTGTAGTTGATGATGGCGAAGCTGGCGTCAATCGTGTGGTTGGCGGTCACGTTGGTGAACGTGTAGCTGCTGACGGCACCGACGGAAACGCTGTCAACCAGCACCTCGGCGATTTGGTGACAGGAGTCAACCGGCGTGATGTTGAAGGTCTGATCGCTGCCGTAGTTGACGTTGACGGCGCCGCTGGGCGTGATGGTGCCGTTGGAGCCGGCGCTGGCGGTGATCGTAAACGTGTCGATGGCAAAGCTGGCGCTGATGGTGTGAGGGGCCATGACGCCGGTGAAGCTGTAGCTGCTGACCGGGCCGACGGACACCGAGTCAACAAGCACGTCGGCAATGTGATAACCGGTGTTTGGTGTGATGGTGAACCCTTGGTCAGTGCCGCAATTGACGCTCACCGCGCCGCTCGGGCTGATCGAGCCATTGGCCCCGGCGCTGGCGGTGATGGTGTAGGTGTTGATCGTCACCGTCGCGCTGCCGTTCATGGCCGCCGTGCACGCGGTCGTGATATTGGAGGCGATGACGGTGTACGTGCCGCCCGCCGTCTGGTTGCTGAATGTGAGCGCGCTACCCGTGCCCGCGATGGGTGAACCGGCCGGGCTGTTGGCCAAATCCAATTGATAGTTAACCCCAATGTCCGAGTTGCTCAACGTCACCGAAACTCCGCTGCCGCCCGAGCAATCCGCACCGCCACCGCCGACACCGTATTGCGCCGGCAGCAAATTGACGGTCACCGTGGCGTTACTGGAGATCGCCACGCCGCAGGAATTCGTCACGAACACGTCGTAGCTGCCGGCGTCATTGGTGCTGGCCGGGTTGATCGTCAGCGTGGCCGTGGCTGCGCCGGAAACATCACCGCCATTGGCCAGAGGCCCCTGACCGAGGTCGCTGCCAGCGGTCCAAGTGGTGTAGTTGCCTGCATTGTCGTCGTTGCAGCCGAAACTGATGTTATTGAAATATAGCGTGTAGTCATTGCACCCAAACCCGCAGTCACCGGCGCTGGCGTTGAACAGCCGCAGGAGATCGAGCGCGGTGCCGGCGGTGCCTTTCAACGTGCCCGTCAGGGTGTTGGTCGTCGCCGTTACGCGGCCCGCGTAGCGGATGCTCGTGATCGACTAGGTG
>JBGPVO010000121.1:0-5482 GCA_041491705.1 Verrucomicrobiia bacterium | reverse complement strand
GGTGGCAGGGCAGCTTTCTCAGAAGGACTGATTTGTTCCGCCGACTCGTCGACGTGGCCAACCGGGTCATGTACGATACCTCGACGTGGTCCGATCCGCTGCCGCAGCTGGCCGGGCTGTCGCGGGTCATTACCGAGCACCCGCACTGCAATTTTGCCGACCTGAGTTGGACGCGGCTGGGTTTGTGGCGACGACTCGCGGCGGAGTTTTTCGATGAGCCGCATTGCCGTCCCGAGTTGACCCGTATCCGCGCCGTCGACATCGTGCATGGCCGCGGACCGGGCGCCAGGTTGCGCGCGTTGCTGTATGGTGCGTGGATCGCCGCACAGCTCCACTGGCCCGTGGCCGACGCGAAGGCCCGGATCCATCTCTCCGAGCGCGAAGACCGCGATGCGACGTCGGTGGGCATTATGTCGGTAGCCATCAAGACGGATGACGCAACGTTTTCGATTCGCAAGAACCACGGCGAGCGCACGGCTAGCGCGACGGTCACGATGCCGAATGCGTGTGGCTTGCCGCGCAAGCGCGCGTTCTGGCCGTCGGATGATGTTTCCCTGTTGTCCCAGGAACTCGACGACGCCACGCGCAATATCGTCTACGAACGGGCGCTGGCGATAGCGGTCGCGTTGCTCGAAGAACGCTCGCGCTAGGGCACGACCGACAATGGCCCGGCATCGCTGGGATCAAGCGGGTTCCCGACCACGATATTTGCTCCTTCGCCTACGGCGAGAGGAAGCGTATCCGGTAATACCATGATGGCACGTTGGTCGCTCCGCCAGAATCCACGGCGTTCGTGATTACATCGCCCAGCGTCGTGATGACAACCGGGGCACCGGTGCTCGCGAAGTTGTTGGAGTAGCTGCCGTCAGGTTGGCCAGGTGCAGCCTCCAGCACGTTGGTCTTTCCACTGCCGAACAGGCCGCTGGGATCGCCGCCCGAGGTCTGCCACGTTACGACCATATCGTTGCCGCTGGGCGACACACTGATAATCCGGAACACCGAGGCCGGGTTGGTCGGATTCAGCCCCATCAGGAACTGGTTGGTGTTACTGATGCCCTTGCCGAACGGATCGGCGTCCGGGGCCGCCTGCGGACAGTTGGTGCAGCCGAAATACTGCAACTGCCACGTCTGGAGTGCGGTAATCACCGTGATCAGATTATTCGACACCAAAGTGCTGATGCCCGCTGCGTTACTGGCGGTCAGCGTCACGCTGTAGGTGCCTGCCGCATAGGTATGAGCAAAGATGGCGCCGCCCGTCGTGTTGGTCATGGTCGTGTCACCGAGATCCCAGGACAGACTAATGGGCGACGTCCCCGTGGAGGTATCCGCGAACGTCACCCCCAACGGCTCCGTGCCGCTGGTCGGGCTGGCGGTGAAACCGGCCACCGGCGGCACTATGCCGACGCCCGTGACTGTGTTCGTGGAATTCCCGCCGGTGCTGTTGAACGCAACCGCGTTGGTGAACGCGCCCCCGGAAACCGGCATGAAGCTCATCGTGACCGTCTGTGTCTGGCCGGCCCCAACGGTGTACGAACCTCCGGCACTCACCGCAAACGGACCACCGACCGTTGCGGTACCAGTCAGAGACGAACCCCCGGTGTTAATCACCGAGAACGGCAGACTGTTGGTCTGGCCGGAGATTACCGGGCCGAAATCGCGGCTGACCGGACTCACCACGAGCTGCGCCGGCGACGCCCCAAAGTTGAAGAGGTCGGCGAGGTCAGTGGCATTGCCGGCATCGCCGAGAAGTGGCCCGACGTTGAAGATTTCCTGCAACGTCTTCAGCGTTGAGCTGTGGGTGTAGTGGACGGTGTTTGAATAGCCGCCGCCCTTGGCCAGTGGCGAAATGACAATCATGCCAATCGGCCCATCACTCGAGCTGGCCCCTTCGTCCCACACGATGAACACCGCACCATTATTTGAGTAAGCCTGGGAGTTGAGGATCTTCGGGAGTTCCCGCGACAGCCAGCCGTCGCCTTGCAGGATCCGGTTGTTCGTCGGCGAACAGCTGTTATGCATGTCATCGCAAAGATTCGGAACAACCCAGTTGTAACGGGCGACGGTGTTGTTCTGGAGATCGCCTGCCAGAGTCGAGTACGCAACGTCGTGGGCGATGCAATTGGCGGAGTTGGCGTTGTTGGTGTTCGTGACGTCGTCGAAATACACAAACGGATTGTGCCTCACCGCGTAATTGTTGGTGTTGACCAGCGGGCAGAGGCAGCCACAAATATCCTCGTCATACGACCGCCAGGAAATGCCGGCGTTCTTGAGGAGCGTGACCAGGTGATTCGTGGTGCTCTGGTGGAAGTTATTGGGAGTACCGGGGTTGCCGTCAGCGAGGATGCCGAAGTTCGTGCCCGCCTCGAGCCAGAAATAGTTCGGCAGACTTGGGTGGTTGCCGGGAGGATTATAATACTGTTCGGCGTGCGAGGCCATCGGCAACAGCGTGTTGTTGATGTAAGGAGCCGAGGAGCTGCCTCTGATCGAAGACCAGTTCTGGTTCTCCATCGGGATGACGAAGACCGTCTGGATGCTCTGCAGCGAGGCCGGCGCGGAGACCGGGATGGTGTAATCGGCCACCGCGGGCAGGTGGTCGCTGCCGGTGGTGAGATACTGGTATGGCTGTGTAGCGGTGGTACTTGATCCCCAATCGTTGGTGGTTAAACCGGTTGGGTTCAGGACGTCGTAACCTTGATTCGCGCCCGCGATTCGTGGAAGTATCACCAGCCACGCGACCGCCCCAATGAACCGTCGTGAGTTCAGTCCCATATCGTCACCTTAGAAGACAACTACGAAAATACCATTCTCCCAATAAGCCCGCTGAAAGGCAATAAAAATCAGCCTGTCCGGCCCCGACCTCGATTGGGAACTCTCCAATTCACCTAAATTACATCGTTCCCCCTCACACAAACATGACAGCAAAATTACGATTCTGTAATGTTAGCGGATCGGGCGGCTGACGGAAATCGGAGGCGCACCGTCGTCCCCTTGCCGACGACGCTGGCGATGGTCGCCTCGCCGCCATGGAGCGACATGATGGACTTGACGATGGCCAATCCCAATCCCGATCCGTGCGGATACTGTGAGCGCGACTGGTCGGCGCGATAGAAGCGATCAAAGATTCTGGGCAAATGATTCGGTTCGATGCCCGAGCCTGTGTCGTCCACGGTCACCTCGACGCACTCGTGGTCGGGTTTGACGACGCAGATCGTGACCCGGCCTCCGCGGGGCGTGTACTGCAGCGCATTGGAGAGCAGATTGCTGATCGCCTGTCGGAACAACGTCGGATCGGCGCTGACTTCACCCGCGCCCTCACAAACGACCTCCACGCCCTGCTCCTGCGCCACGGCGCTGTGAAACTCGCGGACCGCATCTACGGCCTTCCGCGCGTCAAGACGCGTGAGCCCAATCTTCGTTTCCGGATTCTCTGCGCGCGCCAAAAAAAGCAAGCTGTCGATCAATCGCGATAATCGGCCCATCTCCTCCAGGTTTGACTCGATGACCCGCCGATATTCCTCGGTGGTTCGCGTCTTCGAAAGCGCGACTTCGGCTTCACCCATGAGGTTATTGATTGGTGTCCGCAACTCGTGAGCGAGATCCGCGGAGAACCGGGAGAGCTGGGTAAACGAATCTTCCAGCCGCCCCAGCATCTCGTCAAACGCGGTGGCCAGCGTCGTCAATTCCTGCGGCCAGTGACCCGACCCGATTCTTTCGTACAGTTGTGTGGGGCGAATTCGCTGCGTCGCCTTTCGGATCTCCGATAATGGGCGCATCCCCCAACGGGCCACGGTAACGCCTACTCCGGCCGAGACCCCGATCCCCAAGATGCTCACCGCGATCAGCTTTCGACGGAAATCAGCAACCACGGCGCCTTCTTGCGAAACATCCATGGCCAACTGAACCAGCCGTCGTTGTCCACCCGAGCGACCGACCCCGACCCACATCGCTGCCATCTGGTACAGCTTGCCATCCCCCGCTCGCCACTTCTTGATCGGGCCAAGCGATTGGCCAACCGCGCCAGGCGGCGGAAACACAGATGACCCAATAACCTTGCTCATTTGGTGTGACTCAATCTGGGTTTGGCCCCCTTCATCCAGGATGCGCGCGTAATACGCAGGGAATTGTTCGTCCACTCCCTCGTAGTTCACCTCCGCCTCAATCACCCGTCGGTCGTCGGGGCGTTCTTGCAGGATCCTCTGCAAATCATGCATCTCCGCCGTCAAGAATTGTTCCGTCAGACGGTCGAGATTGTGGGCCAGCAACCAGTAGAGTAAACTGGCGAATATCACTACCATGGCCGAGGCTGAGAGCGTGTACAACAACGTCAGCCGGCCGGTGATGGACGACCAAAGCCAGGACGGCGGCCTGCGACGCGCCGGGGATTCACTGGGTATCTTCGAGAACATATCCCACGCCGCGAATGGTGCGAACCAGCTTCTTCTCGAACGGGTCATCCACTTTCATGCGCAGTCGGCGGACCGCCACATCGACGATATTGGTGCCGCTGTCGAAGTTCATATCCCACACTTGCTCGGCGATCAGCGTCCGTGACAACGCCTCGCCCGCGCGCCGCGCCATGAGCGATAGCAGATCAAATTCCTTTGTGGTCAGGTCGATCCGCATGCCACCGCGCGACACCTTCCGTCGCAACAAATCAATCTCCATGTCCGCGATCCGCAGCACTTCAGGGTGCCGCATCGGCCCGCGCCGCAACACCGAACGTATCCGCGCCAGCAATTCGGAAAACGCGAACGGCTTCACCAGGTAATCGTCCGCGCCGAGTTGCAACCCCTTCACCCGGTCGTGTACCGAATCCCGCGCCGTCAGAAACAACACGGGCGTCTGCTTGCCGTGCTTCCGCAACTCCGCCAGCACGGCCCAGCCATCTCGCCCCGGCAACATCACATCGAGGATGAGCAGGTCATACTCGCCCGTCAGCGCCAGATGCAACGCGTCCTCGCCGTTCCCTGCGCAGTCGACGACGTATCCACTTTCCGACACGCCCTTGCGCAGGTAGGTGGCTGTCTTCGGTTCGTCCTCGGCGATTAGAATCCGCATGCTGGTGACTTTGTCGCGCTTGAATCAACCAAGTTCATACAACAAACCGCATGCTGCTCCATTCCGCAAGAACATTTCCGTGGCCTGAGCCGGGGACAACATAACTCAAGGTCGGTCCGCTCGTGAAAAGCATTCCTTGCCTGCATCCTCAACCAACACAAGTGTTTCTGCTGATAGAAATTATGACCATTATGACCATTTTGTAATGATAAAAGGCTTGCAATTCCGGGTCTGAAATGTGTATTCTCCCTTTCTGCTTGGAGAGCGCCCACGAGGACGTGAGACGCGTGTATGAGAAAGGTGAGGAATTAGCGAGTCAGGCTAAACCATAAGGAGAACGGTGAGCCAATGAATTCTTTCAAATCATTTTCCATCGCGGTGATCATCGGCTTGGCGCTGGCCGCCAGCAGCAAAGCCACAGTCT